>JBGPGZ010000133.1:0-9495 GCA_041484175.1 Cyclobacteriaceae bacterium
AACGAAGGGAGCCAATAGTTACTACGCAATCAGCGATGGCAACACGGCTCCATACCGGGTACGTGTTCGCACACCTTCCTTTGCACACATGCAAATGATACCCTATATCAGCCGTGGGTATACCGTCGCTGATTTGCTTAGCATTCTGGGCGCAATGGATTATGTATTGGCTGATATAGATCGATAGAGCATGTTAACGGTCGAAGAAAAACGAGAAATAGAAGAAGCCATCAAGCTGGTGCCGGTAAAGAAGGCAGCGTGCATTGAAGCGCTGAAAGTCGTGCAGGAGCATCGCCGATGGGTATCGGACGAAAGTCTTAAGGAAGTTGCTGCGTTTATGGAGATGTCCCCTGAAGAGTTGGATTCGGTGGCGACATTCTACAACCTGATCTTTCGCAGACCGGTGGGCCGTCACGTGATCTTGCTGTGTGACAGCATTAGTTGTTGGGTGATGGGATACGAAAATATTCTCGCCCAACTTACCGAACGTTTGAACATAAAATATGGAGAGACATCAACGGATGACCGTTTCACCTTGCTGCCCAATCCTTGTCTGGGTACGTGCGATTGCGCCCCGGCATTGATGATTGACAACGATCTATACAGAAATGTTACGGCAGAGCAGTTGGACGGAATATTAATGAAGTACAAATAAAATGGAGAAACCGCTTACCGAACACATTCGAGAGGACAACAGACCCCTTACCTTGAAGGAATACGAAAAGGTGGGAGGTTATCAGTCTTTGAGAAAGGTGTTGAAAGAGATGACCCCCAAGGCGGTTACAGAATTGGTAAAGGAATCGAAACTCCGCGGAAGAGGTGGGGCTGGTTTTTATACAGGATTGAAATGGAGTTTTGTACCGATGGATGCTCCGAAACCAAAGTACCTGATCACCAACGCCGATGAAATGGAGCCGGGTACTTTTAAAGACCGGATCCTGCTGGAAAGCACACCCCATCAGCTGATCGAAGGTATGATCGTTTCGGCATATGCGATTCAGGCAGATACTTCATTTGTCTTTCTCCGGTGGGCCTATAAGACGGCGGCCGACGTGATCATCCAGGCGATTAAAGAGGCTTATGAGGCTGGCTATTTAGGAAAAAATATTCTTGGTTCCGGATTCGATCTGGAGATGCATTTGCACACCGGTGTAGGCCGGTATATGTGCGGAGAAGAAACAGCATTGCTAAACTCCCTGGAGGGCAAACGGGCGACACCAAGGGCTAAGCCACCATTCCCGCAAATCAGCGGCTTGTTTGGGAAGCCTACCATCGTAAACAATGTTGAAACACTTTGTTGCATTCCCCACATTGTCAATAAAGGAGCGGAGTGGTTCAGGCAACTGAGCCTTACCGGCGATGCGGGCACGAAGATCTACGGAGTTAGCGGCAAGGTAAAAAAGCCAGGAGCCTGGGAATTGCCGATGGGTGTAACGATGCGCCAGTTAATAGAGGAACACGCCGGTGGGATGCAGGATGGCCTTAAATTCAGGGGAGCTCTGCCGGGCGGGGCATCAACCGACTTCCTGGTGGAAGAACACATGGATGTAAAGATGGACTACACTGCGGTGGCTGCGGCCGGTAGCCGCCTGGGCACCGGAACACTCGTCATACTCGATGACAAGACCTGTCCGGTAGGTTTCATAAAAAACCTGGAACACTTTTTTGCGCAGGAATCATGCGGATTCTGTACTCCTTGCCGCGAGGGCCTTCCCTGGATAGAAAAGATTCTGATGTCGATCGATAACGGTGACGGACGGCCCGAAGATTTATCATTGTTGGATTTTCACACCAAGTATTTAGGACCCGGAAATACGTTTTGTGCGCTGGCACCGGGAGCGATGGAACCCTTGCAAAGCGGTTTGAAATATTTTCGCGATGATTTTGACCGACATATAAATGAGAAGAGATGTCCTTATTAAAATTTTGTAACCCGGATGGCCATTCTATACATCGATAACAAACCCTACGAAGTGCAGCCCGGCAAAAACCTGCTGGAGACTTGCCTTACCCTGGGTCTCGATCTTCCGTATTTCTGCTGGCATCCTGCGCTCGGCTCGGTGGGCGCATGCCGCCAGTGTGCTATCAAGGTTTTCAAAGATGAGGACGATAAGAAGGGTCGCCTGATCATGTCCTGCATGGAACCAGTGACCGACAGGCAGCGGATTTCCATCATCGATCCCGAGGCACACGAATTCCGTGAACATGTGATTGGATGGTTGATGACCAACCATCCTCACGATTGTGCCGTCTGTGACGAAGGAGGATCCTGTCATCTTCAGGATATGACGGTGATGACGGGCCACACCTACCGGGAATTCCGGTATAAGAAGCGCACGTACAATAATCAAAATCTCGGTCCTTTTATCAATCATGAAATGAACCGCTGCATTCAGTGCTATCGCTGTGTTCGTTTCTACAAGGATTACGCGGGGGGTAAGGATTTGGATGCATTTGCTTCCCGAAACCAGGTCTATTTTGGACGATACGAAGATGGGCCGTTAGAAAGTGAATTCAGCGGAAATCTGTCGGAAGTCTGTCCTACCGGCGTCTTTACTGACAAAACGTTAAAACAGCATTACACGCGCAAGTGGGATCTGACTTCCGCTCCTTCAATCTGTCAGCATTGCAGTCTGGGTTGCAATATCATTGCCGGCGAGCGTTATGGCGGTTTGCGGCAGATCACCAACCGGTATAACGGCGACGTGAATGGGTACTTTATTTGTGACCGCGGACGCTTTGGGTATGAATTTGTGAATGCACCTGACCGTGTGCGCAAACCCTTTTTCAACAACAGGGAGGTGGACAAAGAAAAAGTACTGCAGGAAATAAACAAATCGCTAAAGAAAGCAAAAGTGATTGGCATCGGATCGCCCAGGGCTTCTCTGCAGTCTAATTTTGCCCTGAAGACCCTCGTAGGCGAAGATAATTTTTACCATGGTGTTTCTGAAAATGAACATGACCTTGCGGAATTGGTGATCACAATATTGAAGGAGGGGCCGGCGCGAACGCCTTCGATGGCCGAGGTAGAGAACGCCGACGCCGTTCTGATTCTTGGTGAAGACCTGACCAATACTGCACCAATGTTAGCCCTGGCAGTGCGTCAGAGCGTGAGACAGCAACCGCTCTCACAAGTAACCAAAACAAGCATCCCCCATTGGCATGACGCGGCGGCCCGCGAGTTCGTGCAGGATAAGAAAGGCCCTCTTTTTATTGCCAGCCTTCACAATACTAAATTGGATGATGTAGCTACCCAATCGTTCAGGGGCGCTCCGGATGAAATTGCACGGTTGGGATTTGCCGTAGCCCACCTGCTGGATAAGACACTGCCAGAAGTTGCAAACCTGACTTCCGAAATGCAAGAGTTAGCACAACGAATCTCTGGTGTTTTATCAGAAGCGAAACGGCCAGTTATCATTTCGGGTGCTTCCAGCGAAACGGACCACGTCATCAAGGCGGCCGCCAATGTTGCCTGGGCCCTTCATAAAAAAAACAAAGCGACCGGCATTGTACTGACGCTCCCCGAGTGCAATTCGCTAGGCTTAGCCATGATGGGCGGCCATCGACTGCAATCTGCCTTCAACGCGGTTCTGAATAAGCATGCTGATACCGCTATTATAATGGAGAATGATCTTTACCGGCATAGCAAGACCTCGATCGTAGATGAGTTTTTGAAAACATGCAAGCAGGTAATTGTTTTGGATCATTCCATCCATGCAACGACAAAAAAAGCAGGCTTCCTGATTCCGGCCGGGACGTTTGCAGAGTCAGATGGTATCATTGTAAATAATGAAGGCCGGGCTCAGCGGTTCTTCCAGGTCTATGAGTCGACAGACGTGATTCAGGAAAGCTGGCGTTGGCTCCTGAATATTGGTGTCTCTTCAGGCAATGCCAGAATGAGTGAATGGAAGAATTTCGCCGATGTCACGCGGGCCATTTCAATTGAAGAGCCCCTGCTAAAAGGGATCGATCAGACCACGCAGGCCTCCAACTTTCGCATCGCCGGCCAGCGCATACCACGGGAGCCACACCGCTACAGCGGCCGTACAGCAATGAATGCAAATATTAACGTGAGCGAACCAAAACCGCCCGAAGATCCGGATTCACCTTTCTCCTATACCATGGAAGGCTTTCGTGGACTGCCCCCTTCTCCACTCATTCCATTCTACTGGTCTCCTGGATGGAATTCCGTACAATCGGTAAACAAATATCAGGAAGAGGTGGGTGGCCATCTGCGCGGGGGCGACCCGGGTATCCGGCTGTTTGAACCAATTCAAAATGGCAAGACTGACTATTTTACTTCCGTCCCTGAAGTTTTTGTGCCGGCGGCGGACCGCTTCATGATGGTTCCGCTTCATCATATCTTCGGCTCAGAAGAATTGAGTGCCCGTTCACCCGCTGTGGCCCAGCGTTCGTCGAAGTCCTATGTGGCGGTTAACAGTGAGGATGCGGTACAATTCAAGATTCAGAACGGCCAATTGCTCGCCTTTGAAGTCGATGGACAAGCGTATCGATTACCCGTGATCATAAGTCCGGCGTTGCCAAGGGGTGTGGCCGGATTACCGTACGGTTTACCTGGGCTCCCTTTTGTTGAATTGCCTGCCTGGGGTATTCCTAAAAAAGAATAGCATGGACGACGCAACATTACATAGCCTACTCGTGGTCGGCGGCGTTTTAGCTGCACTGCTCACCGTTGCTCCCGGACTCATTTGGCTGGAGCGCAGAATGCTGGCTTTGTGGCAAGACCGTTATGGTCCTAATCGTGCGGGCCCCTTCGGCGTACTCATCGTGTTGGCGGATACGATAAAACTTTTCTTCAAAGAAGACTGGATTCCTCCATTTGCTGACAAGTTTGTATTCCTGATTGCACCGGCCATCGTGGCCATCTCTGTCTTGATGAGTTTTGTCATCGTCCCTTTTGCACCTGGTGTCATGGTGGTCGATTTAAATATAGGAATCCTTTTCTTTCTGGCGATGTCATCAATGGGAGCGTATAGCATTATCCTTGGCGGATGGGCATCGAACAACAAATATGCTCTGCTGGGCGCCATGCGGGGTGCGGCTCAGATGATCTCTTATGAGGTTTTCATGGGCCTGGCGCTGATGGGCGATGTCATTCTGGCTGGATCGTTCAGCTTGAATAATATTGTCGAAGCGCAGAGAGGAATGTGGTTTGTGGTACCTCAATTTCTTGGATTTGTCATCTTTCTCATCGCCGGCATTGCGGAAACCCACCGGCTGCCGTTCGACATCCCGGAATCCGAAAGCGAACTCGTCGCCGGATTCCATTCGGAATATTCGGGGATGAAATTTGGAATGTTCTTCGTGGGTGAATACCTGGGCATTACCCTGATCTCGTGTCTGGTGGTTTGCTTGTACTTCGGCGGTTGGCTGGGCCCCGACTTCCTGCCGCCGCTCGTTTGGTTTAGTCTGAAGGCGTTTGCCTTTATCTGCTTATTTATCCTGCTGCGCGCATCGTTGCCGCGGCCGCGATATGACCAGTTGATGGACTACGGATGGAAGATTTTGTTGCCGTTGACGTTGGTGAACCTGATGGTGACGGCATTTATTGTTTTGATGATGAATGAATGAATGACCTCGTGCGCAACGCTCCGAAAGGGTGGACTTCGGGTTCCCCGGCCGGAATGTTGGAATGAGGCCTAAAAAAGGAGGCTTTATGTTTAGTATCGTTCGCAGTATGTGGATTACGTTTATGCACATGTTTCACAAACGGGAGACGATTCTTTACCCGGAGCAGAAAATAAAACTCACCACCCGGTGGCGAGGCAGGATCGTCCTGACCCGCGATCCGGACATGGGTGAGCGTTGTGTCGGCTGCTACCTGTGCGCTGCTGCTTGCCCGGTCGATTGTATTTCACTGCAAGCAACGGAGGATGAGCATGGAAGACGGTATCCCGAATTTTTCCGCATCAATTTTTCACGCTGCATTTTCTGCGGGTACTGCGAAGAGGCCTGCCCTACATATGCCATTCAACTCATTCCTGATTTTGAAATGGGGGAATACGACCGCCAAAATCTGGTGTATGAGAAAAAAGACCTGTTGATCGATGGACCCGGAAAATACCCCGGTTACAACTACTATAACATCGCTGGATTGGCAATCGGTGGAAAGGGCAAAGGACAAGCTGAAAACGAAGAACCGCCGGTCGATATAAAGAGCTTAATTCCTTAACTATGGAAGTCACATTTTATGTTGCTGCTGTCGTTGCCGTTCTGGCCACCATCCTGGTGATTACCAGTTTCAACGTCATTCACGCTTTGTTGTACCTGGTCATTTCTTTCCTGGCAATAGCCGTCGTCTTCTTTGTGTTGGGTGCCCCATTTGTTGCTGCCCTCGAAGTGATCGTTTATGCGGGGGCTATTGTGGTCCTCATCATTTTCGTCATTATGATGCTCAACCTGAAGAGCGAGTCGACTGAACAGGAGAAACAATGGTTAACCAGGGATATTTGGATCGGCCCCGGAATACTTTCCATCATACTCTTAGGAGAATTGGTTTATATCATTAGTTCCACGGGAGCGGCGGAGATGACTCATGGGGTCGTTGATTCAAAGGCAGTAGGGATGTCACTCTACGGCCCTTATGTGATAGGGGTGGAGTTGAGTGGGATTTTGTTGATGGCGGGTATTGTTGGAGCGTATCATCTAGGCAGGCAGAAGAAACAGATTATTCATCGGTTTTTGGAAATGGCAAAGGAATGAATTTCCGGACAAGGACTATATTATTCTCTTTGTGTCCTTTGTGCCTCCTTTGTGGTCAAGTAAGGAAGTGCACGAAGAACCATCCCGATAGCTATCGGGAGACACAAAGAATGCAGGCTTATAATTTAAGAAGCTATCAATGACCATAGTAGCATGAGTACAATATCAATTGAAGCAGGATTATTGCTTGCAGGAATACTTTTCGTTCTTGGGCTGATCAGTGTTTTGATCAGACGCAATATCATTTTCATGCTTATCTCGGTGGAGATCATGTTGAATGCGGCCGGACTGGCATTCATTGTTGCGGGCGCCCGCTGGGGTCAGGCAGATGGGCAGGTGATGTTCATTTTTATTCTTACAATGGCGGCCGCAGAAGTTTCAGTAGGACTTGCCCTGATCTTACAGATATATCAGCAATTAAAAACGTTGGACGGTGATGCTGCAAACAAAATGAAGGGATAATATGAAAGAACTTCTGTGGCTCATACCTGCTTTGCCTTTCTTTGGAGCGCTAACACTTATTCTCATTGGAACGCGACTCCCCCGGCCCCTGGTATCACTGATCGGTGCGGGCAGTGTAGGATTATCCGCCGTGATTACCGTGCTCGTTGGCATGGATTTTCTTTCGACATCAGCCCCTGATAATTCATTTACGCAAGTGCTGTGGACCTGGATGAGCATCGGCAGCTTCAGCCCTGACTTTGCGTTTCACCTCGATGCACTTTCGCTGGTGTTTCTCTTTGTGATTACCTTCGTGGGTTTTCTTATTCATGTTTACTCAACTGAATTCATGGCGGAGGACGATGGTTTCTCCCGCTTTTTTGCTTATCTGAATTTGTTTGTTTGCTCGATGTTGATCCTGGTCCTGGCAGAAAACCTGGTACTGTTATACCTGGGTTGGGAAGGCGTTGGTTTATGCAGTTACTTGCTGATCGGGTTTTGGTACACCGAAGAAAAAAACGGGTATGCTGCACGCAAAGCCTTTATTGTCACCCGCGTTGGCGATACCGCTATGGCCATCGGCCTGTTCATGCTCTTCCAGATTTTTGGTACACTTGACATTCAGGAAATTCTCGCACAGGCGCCCCAGGTCTGGGCGGTAGGTTCAGGGGCCGCTGTTGTCGTCGCTTTGTTGCTGTTGGGCGGGGCCGTCGGGAAATCTGCACAACTGCCGTTGCAAACCTGGCTTCCGGACGCGATGGCAGGTCCATCACCGGTGAGCGCTCTGATCCACGCAGCTACGATGGTGACGGCAGGCGTTTATCTGATCGCGCGCACCCATGTGATTTTTGAATTAGCGCCGATCGCCCAAATGTGGGTGGGCATCATTGGGGCCGCGACCCTGCTGCTCGCCGGATTTAGTGCCCTTACGCAATATGACCTGAAGCGCGTGCTGGCATACTCTACGATTAGCCAGATCGGTTATATGTTCCTTGCCCTGGGTGTCGGCGCGTGGTCGGCCGCCATATTTCACTTCATGATCCACGCATTTTTCAAAGCCCTCCTCTTCCTCGCCGCCGGTGCCGTGATCATGGTGCTCCATCACGAGCATGACATGTTCAAGATGGGTGGGTTGAAGAACAAACTTCCGGTGATCTACTGGACCTTTTTGATTGGCGCCGGGTCGTTGGCAGCATTGCCATTTGTGACAGCAGGCTTCTACAGCAAGGACCAGATCCTGTGGCTTGCGTGGGCGGGAGAAAAAGGAAATATCCTGTTTTTTCTCGCTGCATTGATTGGCGCTTTTATCACTTCTATTTATACGTTTCGGATGGTGTTTATCACCTTTTTCGGTGAGCCTAAGACATCCGTAGGCCATCCCACCGGCAAATCAATTACCATACCCTTGGTGATATTGGCCTTTCTTTCATTGGCAGGAGGCTTTATTGAATTGCCGCACACCCTCGGTCACCTGGAATTATTTTCTGATTTTCTCAGCCCGGTCTTGCCACGCGTTGAGGTGCGCCCTGGGGCGGAAAGCGCGGAATGGATCATGCAGGCGGTGGCTGCCGTGATCTCGGTCGGCGGGGTCTACGTGGCCTATTACTTTTATTTGAAAAGACCCGGGCTTCCGGATAAACTGAAAAGTTCTATTGCGGATTTACACCAGCTTTGGTTTTCAGGCTGGGGATTCGATGCCTTATACGATACTTTGTTCGTACGGCCTTTTGTATTCATAGCTACCATCAATAAAAACGATGTGATCGATAAGATGTATGAGGGGATTGTTACCGCGGCCAATTTCTTTCATCGTGTTTTCTCGTATACGCAAAGTGGCTTGATGCGCTGGTATGTGATGGGTATTGTGGTGGGCGCTATTCTTATTCTAACCTTGGGTTTACTGCTATGATATTACTTGTGTTCATTATCATACTCATGGCGGGCGGCCTACTTGCCTGGATCGGTGAAAAGTGGAATCCACAGTTTCCCCGATGGATATCGCTCGTTGCCACCATCATCGATTTTGTCCTGGTTGTATTTCTTTGGCTCGGTCGCAGCAAAACCGCCGGTTACCCTGATTCTTCATGGATGGCCTCATTCAATTTGCCCTGGATCCCCCGGTTTGGGATCAGTTTTCATTTGGCGCTGGATGGATTGAGCTTGCTGATGCTGCTCCTGACATTCTTTCTTGGCATACTGGCCGTTCTCACATCCTGGAAAGAAATTCAATACCGGGTTGGATTTTTTCACTTCAATTTGCTTTGGGTGTTGGCCGGCATTACAGGTGTTTTTCTTACGATGGATTTGTTTTTGTTTTATTTCTTCTGGGAA
>JBGPGZ010000134.1:0-9386 GCA_041484175.1 Cyclobacteriaceae bacterium
AAGAAAGTGCGTCCTTTTGACCGATGTAATTGCCACCCAAAATGCAGTCGTCCAGGATGGTGAACGTAAACGCTTTGCCCATGGCGCTTTCTCCCTGGCCGATTTGCAGCTTATTGGTACTTACGGATTGGAGCGTCAGCACAACATCCTGTGTTCTCAATATGTTATTGGCATTGTTTATGAGTTGAATTTGGACGACTCCAAAATAGGCTCCCTTTTTAATCGTGATTTTTCCCCGTTCACTTACAATTGTAAAGTCAGTCCCTTCGCGCGCGTTGCCCGTTATCTTATAGGTGACGATGACATCTTGATCGAGGGCTGGCCCTCCATTGTGGACTTGTATGTCGATGACCTTGCTGTAACTTTCCTTTTCTGTCCTGGCTATATCTGTGAATCTAACAAAATAAGGACCCGTGAAAATGATCCGATCGGTTTCACATCCTGCGATCACAAGGCAGGACAATGCACTGACGATGGAAATTAGTTTTATCATGCTCAATATCCCGGGTTTTGGTTTCCCTCCAATGCCGGATTATTCAAGATCTCGCGTTGTGGTATTGGCCAAAGCTCATAGGCGTCTTTCCAATTGGGCGAATAGGCCGACATTACTTCCTTTGCCCTTCCTGTCCGCACCAGGTCGTACCAGCGATGCCCTTCAAAGGCCAGTTCCAGCCTTCTTTCATCTTCAATGATTTGCAGCATCTGACTTTGATTGGCGGAAGTAATGAGTGGTGCCTTGGCACGGGCACGGAGCATATTGACATCCTCAACCGCACTGTTTGGTCCGGTTACTTTGTTTTGCTGCGCACGTGCTTCTGCACGGATGAGATACATTTCACCAAGCCTTAACGCAACGACGTTATTATTGTCCTGGTCCGCCGTTCCGTACTTGGCAACAGACCAACCGTTGTCCGTTCCGTTTTGATTTTGGCTATTGAACGTGATCGAAGAGATCCGGTCCCCTGAATTAGAAGAAATGTTAAACGTATCCAATGCAACCGTAATTTGATTGGAGGGAATGATTTCCCTTCTTCCAACAAAGAGATTGTTTAAACCAATGTTTCCATCCGTCCCCGGATCATCGGTAAGCGTATATCCCATTTCAAAAATGGCCTCATCCGTAAAGTCTTCCTTTACCAGCGTTTCGTACTTTGGTACCAATACATAATTTCCCGATGAAATAACGTCGGTGGCATATTGCTCCGCTTCCACCCAGTTCTTTTGATACAGGTGAAATCTGGCAAGAGCTGCGCGCACTGCATATTCACTGGCAAAGCCCGCGTTGGCAGTTTTGGTCGGTAAATTTCCCAATGCGGCGGTAAAATCATCGAGGACAAAGTCGCGGATCTCAGCTGCGGATGCCCGCGGGATATTCCGGTTAACGGCGATAGAGGTCTCGGTCACTTTCGGCACACCGCCAAACGTATTGAGTGCGACAAAATAGGCGTAACCGCGCAGGAAATGAGCCGTGGCCATGACCCTGTTTCTGTCAACCGTTTTTACACCCGCTACATTCGGAAGCCTTTCAAAGATGAAGTTGGCAACGTAGACTGTATTATAAATACTGCCCCAAAGGGTTGCCACTGATGCATTGGCAGATGAAATCTGTTTCGTTCCAAGTTCACGGTACTGCGTAAAGGTCCCGTTGTGGATCAGCATATCAGCGGTGCAATCTCCCGCGATGACGGTCGACGGAATAATAGGCCTGAAAGCACTGTACAATCCGATCTCCACGATGGGGACATCCTTTGGCTCATTAAGAACGATATCATCGGTAAGCAGGTCAATCGGCTTTGGCTTAAGCGTGTCTTCACAGGAGATGAAGATCACCACGGCGTAGATCCAGCTTAGGTATTGCTTTCTTCTCATTTTAATGTAGCGTTAATACCCACTGAAATGGTTCGTACCTGGGGCAGCGTGAAAAAATCGATCCCTTGAGCTGACGTCGATCCATCGAGCGTGCTAACCTCCGGGTCTGAGCCGGAATATTTTGTAAAGGTCAGGAGATTGGTTGCGGCAAGGTAAATCCTGACCTGATCAAACATCAACTTCGAAGTGAGTTTTGCAGGCAGGTTATAGCCCATGCTCAGGTTTTTTAACCGGGCGTAGGAGCCGTCTTCAAGGATGCGGTTACTGTGTAAATTGTTCTTCGTCGAGCCCAATTCATAGCGCGGAATATCGGTTATATCCCCCGGCTTCTTCCAGCGGCGCAAGGCATCCACCGATTGATTGGATTGAATGTCGCCTCCCATGTTTACCAGCGTTGCCTTTGTAAAATTGAGAATCTTGTTACCCCAGGAGAAATTGAAAAGCACCGAGAGATCAAATCGCTTGTATCGCAGCTTATTTGTAATGCCTCCTATCAATTTAGGCTGGGAGTTGCCGATCACCATCGCGTCTGCATTGGTAATAAGGCCATCCTTATTACGATCCTGGTAAATGGCATTCCCGGTTGCCGGATTAACGCCCAGGAAATTCAACCCCCAAAAAGTCCCCAGGGGCTCGCCTTTCTTGATGATGTTTGTTCCATCAACGCTTTCTCCGCTGTATCCACGGTAGAGCGGCGTGGAGTCTGCGAGGAAGAGAACCTTATTGAGGTTCCTTGATAAGTTGAGCGTGGTGGTCCATTTAAGGTCATTATCCATATTGACGGAGGTCACTGTAAATTCAATTCCCTTGTTTTCCATTTGGCCGATGTTATCAATACGTCCGCCAAATCCGGTTGTAAGCGGATAGGGCCTTGTCAGGAGAAGGTCAGACGTCTTGTTGTAATACACATCGACGGTCGTCTGAATCCGGCCATCCAACAGGCTGAGGTCGACACCCAAATTCATCTCCCGTGTGGTTTCCCACTTAATGTTCGGATTGGGTGTACTGTTAGGTACCACTCCTGAATTTCCGTTGTAAGGTGAAGCACCCCAGGTAGCCAAATAGGCAAAGGCACCGATGCGTTCATTGCCGCTGTATCCGAAACTTCCGCGAACTTTCAGATCACTTACGATTTTAGAGTGAAAGAATTTCTCCTGCGATAACCGCCATCCCGCAGATAGCGAAGGAAAATAGCCGAACTTGTGGTTTTGGCCAAAATTGGAAGATCCATCGGACCTGATGCTTGCCGCCAAAAGTATCCGGTCTTCAAAATCATATTTTGCCTCTCCAAAAAAAGAAACAATGTTATGAGGCGGGGATTTGAAGGAAGAGCCATTGTCCACAATTCCCGCCGATGTGATGTAGGTAAAATCATCACTGGGGAATAGTCTTCCCTGCACATTTCCACTCGATGAAAAGTTTTGGTTTAGTTCAGTACCCAGGATGGCACTGAGATTGTGTTTTTCAGAGATGGTCTTGGTGTAGGCTAAAGTTGCAAAGGAAACCACATTGGCGGAGGTACTGGCGATATAAACTCCATAGCCTTGCCCCCCAACACTTGGCAAAAAACCTCCGATAGCAGTCTGGGATGATTCATATTGATCTTCCGTTGCGTCAACGTAGTCCAAACTCGCCTGGGCCTTCAACTTCAGATTCGGATTGAACTGATAGGTGGCGTTGATGCCTCCCAGAACTTTGACGGAAAGAATGTCAAACCGGGGCAAAAGGGCTTGCGCCACAGGGTTGAAATTGGGGAACCCCGCATAGAGGGGTGAGGCGGGTCCAACCAAAACACCATTCTCATCATAAGGCGTATTGTACGGCAAACTCTTGATCGCCCCGGAATATACCCCGTCGAGAAAATTGTCTCCCTTAACACGCTTATTGAAACCTCGGGAAATAATAAGATTGGTTCCGACCGAAAGTTTTTCAGTTAGCTGTTGATCAAGATTGAGCGTTAAGCCCATCCGCTGAAATTTATTATTCAGTTGAACACCTTCTTCATCGCGGTAGCTTCCGCTAATATAGAATGTCGTATTGTCATCACCACCGGTTGCTGACACTTGGTATTGCTGCAGAATGCCGGTGCGCAATACTTCATCCTGCCAATTGGTATTTACCGCGTCCGTTACGCCCGGATTGAGACCGGCGGCATCCGGATTCTTGCCCGCGTTGGTAACAGCCTCCCGTTGAAGCTCAAGGAGTTGTGTTGAGTTCATCAGTTTCAATTTTTTAACAGGGTCGATCATACCGCGTTGTACATCCAAACTGATTTTGGTCTTGGAGTTTTTGCCCCGTTTGGTTTTGATAATGACCACTCCGTTGGATGCACGAGATCCATAAAGTGCCTTTGATGCGGCGTCCTTAAGAACCGTTACTGATTCAATGTCGTTTGGGTTAACCAACGATAACGCATTATCATCTTGTCCGCCGAAATCGCGACCGGACAAACCGCCTGTTTGTACCTGAATGCCATCAATAATATAGAGCGGATTATTGGTGGCGCTGATTGATGTCGCTCCGCGTATGTGCACTGAAATTCCACCGCCAGGCGTACCCGACGATTGCGTTACCTGGACTCCCGGGGCCTGCCCCTGAAGGGCCTGGTCAATTCCATTCAACGAAATATCTTTAAAGCCACTGTTATTGACCGTAGCTACCGCTCCGATGATGTCTCTCTTCGCGCCGGAGGTATACCCTGTAACAACGATTTCACCAAGCTCTTTTGATTCTTCTTCCAGGGTGATGATGACGCTGGGTTGGCCTGTATAAATAAGTTCCTGTGTCTTAAAGCCCACAAAGGAGAACACCAGTGTCGATCCTGGGCGGAGTTCCAGGGAAAATTTTCCCTCCGTGTCGGTAATGGTTCCTTGTGAAAGGCCTTTAATAACCACGTTCACCCCAGGAAGGCCGCTTGGATCCCGCGCAGATAATACCGTGCCCGCGAGCCGCTGGGTTTGAGCGTTAGTAAGGATATGGGCGAATATGAATAAAGCTAGTAAAGGTCTCCTCATCGCGGCCAGGCTAAGTTCTCAAAAGGTACTATTTAAACAAATTAGTAAGCGTTACAGTTTACAAAGCGGTGAATAGACAAAAATAGGGTACTTCCGCAAAAGTTATCAAAAATAACAGAAACGAAGGCGGGATCACTCATCATTTGATACCGTCTGCGAAGAATTTGCCAAATGTGTAGAAATTCATGTTTGAGGATGCGGAAGCAGATGAGAAATATTGAAAATTCAAAGGCTCGTACAACAAATTGGGTGATTTATTTTGGCTATAATCTATCTTTGTCACGACCGACTCACTACAAAATTTTATCAGCTCGCTCCCAACTACGGATTGTTGAATAGACAATTGTTTTTCGAATGATTACTTTAACATCCCCTGCATTTCCTTCCGGGGGCCGTCCGTGTCAAAACTTTTTGACTGCGAATTGCATCCCGATCTAAATACCTCCCTATGATACGCAACTACCTGCTCATTGCTTTCCGGAATATCCTGAAACGCAAGTTGTTTGCCTTTATCAATGCGTTTGGACTTAGCATTGGGATCGCATTTTGCATCCTCATCTATCTGTATATTCAGGATGAAAAAAGCTTTGACCGGTTTCATGCCAACAAGGAAAGGATCTACCGTATGGAAGAAAAGAGCTACGATACCTGGCAGCAGGATCCTAGGAATCCATACAACCGTTCGGCCTGGCTTCAAACCGGATTGAAGCAAGCGCTAAAGGATGAACTGCCGGAGGTAGAATTGGCCACCCGCTTCAACTCCGGCCAAGGGGCTATTTTCCGTTCGGGTGATAAGGTCTTTACTGAAAAACTGACCTACGTAGATGCCGATTTCTTCAAGATGTTCTCCTTCCGATTATTATCCGGCAATCGCGACAAACTTTTTCTGAATAAATCAGACGTTGTGCTGACACCGGCTTTAGTCAAGAAATATTTTGGTGATGAAGACCCCATCGGGAAGACGGTTCAAATTGACGATGAAGGGGAGAAGTCATTTACGATAGCCGGCATTATTGAAGCGCCGCCCTCCAATTCAAGTCTGAATTTTGAGATTCTTCTGGCGCAGGAGAACCGCCCTAACTATGACCGGCAAGTGGCGAAGTGGGGGAATTTCAATACGCCAACGTTTGTACAACTGGCTAAGAATACAGACTTGAAAAAGTTCTCCACCAATCTTGACAAGGTCGTTCAAAAAATGATGGGCGATCGATTGGAGAAATGGAGAAAACAATCGCCGGTGGCGATCCCGAATGATGTGAAAATGTTCGAACTCGAGTATACACAACTTCCCGATTGGCACCTGAAGAAAGAAATCGGTTGGGACAAAGTGAGCGATCCGCAATACTCTCTTATCCTGGGAGGTATCGCAGTTCTTATCCTCCTCATCGCGTGCATCAACTACGTATCGTTGGCCCTCACCACGTCAACCGCCCGCAGAACTGAGGTGGGCATCCGAAAAGTGGTGGGCGCTCAAAAGAATCAACTCATGGCCCAGTTTGGTCTTGAATCGATCATACTTGCCGTCATTTCCATGGTGATTGGAGTAGGATTGGTCATTTTGTTCTTGCCGGCGTTTAACCAATTCACAGGCAAGGGAATCACGCTTACAGTGATGCGGGCGATGCAGTTAACGGGCATGAGCCTGGGGCTCACGCTGCTGGTAGGACTCTTTGCAGGAAGTTACCCGGCATTGTTTCTTTCGGGTTTCCGTCCTGCGCTCGTGTTGAAGGGTAGTTTTACTTCAAAGTTGCAAACCGGTTTTACAAAACCATTGGTCGTACTCCAATTTGCGATGTCGGCTTTCCTTATCATCAGTTCGGTAATCATGTACCGGCAAATGAACTATGTCACAACCAAAGACCTCGGATATAACAAGGACCAGATTTTAGTGGTGCCAACGCAAACGGGCTGGAACGATGAAGCCAACAAGACGATAGAACATTTCCGCACACGGATGCAACAGGAGCCCTCCGCTATGTCGGTAGCCGGAACGAGCTCTTCTTTTAATCAAGGCTATTCACGGTACGGATACAAAATCAACGGTGAACAAAAGTCAGCATGGGTGTATGCGGCAGATCCATCCTATGTGACGACCCTCGGGATCGAACTTGTTCAGGGGCGGAATTTCGACACAGCCATTTCCTCTGATACCCTTAGTGTGATCGTGAACGAGGCGTTGGTTCGCGATATGAAATGGAAGGACCCGTTGAATGAACACCTCAATTGGCGTGAAGACTCGGTTGGCATGGGCGCCCAGGTGATTGGCGTCGTTAAAGACTATCACTTCCTGTCCCTGGAACGAGATATTGAACCGATGTTTTTATCAATGGATAGAAAAAACGTTGGTTATCTTACGACCATGTTGATAAAGATTGCGGCGGGTGACATCCCCGGGTCGATCGGCAAGATTCAAGCCGCGTGGCGGGAGCTATACCCCGACCGGCCTTTTGATTATTCATTTCTGGATCAGGATGTTGCCCGGCAATACGATTTATATCAACGTTGGATGAGTATCATGGGACTGTCAACAATATTTGCGATTCTTATCTCGTGCCTCGGCCTATTTGGCTTGGCGGGCATTGGCGCTATCAATCGTACGAAAGAGATCGGCATCCGCAAAGTGATGGGGGCAGAACTCAGCCATATATTTATTTTGCTGAATCGGCAATACATATGGCTGGCGCTGATCGCTTTTGCTATGGCGACGCCTGCTTCCTGGTATGTTATGAATCGGTGGCTCGCCAGCTTCAAATTTTCAATTCAGGTGGGCTGGGAACTATTCGCCCTGAGTATGGCCGCGGGGTTGGTCCTTGCGCTGATTACCGTGAGTTATCATGCGATTAAAGTGTCCTTGATCAATCCGTCGGAGACTTTGAAGTATGAATAGATTAAAGTGCGTAAGTGTTAAAGTGCTTAAGTGTTAACGTGCGTAAGTGTTAAGTTAAAATAAGAACCTGCATCAACACTTCGACACTTTAACACTTAATTCTCCATAAAGGATATCATTCGAATGCGTTGTTTTTCGTCGGGCAGCTTTCCTTTGGCCCCGCCCAAATTGTCGAGCAGGTGGGTGACTTTTGAAGTACCGGGAATTACACAAGTGATTGCAGGATGCGATAGAATGAATTTGAGAAAAAACTGGGCCCAACTGGTGCAATCAAAGTCCCTGGCCCAATCTGGCACGTTCTTGCCCCTTACTTTTTGAAAAAGAGCACCTTCTTCAAAAGGCCGATTGACCAAAACGGCGACTTTTTTTTCCTGTGCCAGCGGAAGTAAATTATTTTCTGCATGACGGTCGAGTATATTGTAGTTGATCTGAATGAAATCGACTCGCTGGTTCCTGATCATCTCCGCCAATGTGTCATGCGTGCTATCCAAATAGTGGGTAAGGCCGATATACCTGATCTTCCCGTCCTCTTTCAATGAATGAAGCGTCTTCAGGTGGGTCTGCCAGTCGAGCAGGTTGTGAATTTGAAGAAGGTCAATCTTTTTCAGGAGCGAAAAGGAATTGTCGATCTGTTTTTTTCCGGCCTCCAGACCGGTGGTCCATACTTTCGTGGCGATGAAAAGATCTTGGTTGATTGTTAATTCGGCCGAAAGTTCACCGACTACTTTTTCCGAGCGGCCATACATCGGAGAACTGTCAATAACGCTTCCCCCTTTTTGGATAAACAAACGGAGCACATCCTTGAGTGGCGCCCTTTCCTGCGGATTGGCGCCGACATCAAACGTCTGCCAGGTGCCAATGCCAATGGAGGGCAATATTTCACCGCTAGAAGGTATCGTTCTTTTCATGATTGTTTCATCTTCTGAATTCCACTGCGGCATGGCGGCCAGCAGGCCCAACGACCCTAAGTTAATCATGCATTTTCTGCGGGTGATCATGAAAAGAAGATTGGCGAACAATCTTTCTAACGGCCTTCAGGTTGATTGGTTTTACGTGCACCCCAAAAACTACCGCACCCTGTGGTATATTCAAACTTAAGCCCTTTCATAGCGCTCCTTTTGTTATTTACTCTTCGTTACAAGGGTATCTAACCTTAAAACAAAAGTCATTATGCAAAAACTTCTAACACTTCGATTCGTTCCGGCGCTTGTTGGTGCGCTGGTGTCATTGAATGCGTTGGCTCAGGGAATCACCACACCCCGGACGCCCAGCCCGGCAGCCATGGTTTCTCAAACCATCGGTATCTCCAAGGTGACAATAAAATACTCCCGGCCATCGGTGAAGAGCCGCGAAATTTGGGGAGCCCTGGTGCCGTACGGCTGGAATGTTCAGGCGTTCGGTGCAGGCAATTCAGCTCCCTGGCGGGCGGGCGCCAATGAAAACACAGTGATCGAATTATCCCACGCTGCGAAAGTCGAAGGCCAACTGGTCCCCGCCGGCTCCTATGGCTTGTTTTTTGTAATTAATAAGGACGAATCGGGTGAAGTCATCCTCTCCAAGGACAGCCGGTCCTGGGGAAGTTTCTGGTACAACGCCGACCAGGATCAATTGCGGGC
>JBGPGZ010000135.1:0-9240 GCA_041484175.1 Cyclobacteriaceae bacterium
CGCGGGGCTGTCGGGCTTTGAGCGGTTTAAATTTTATTTTGAATTGTACCGGTACAACGGCAGGGCTATTGCGTCGCTGAAAAATTACTTCCAAACATTACATTCGGATGCATCTTACAATGGTTACGAAGCAATCAAAAGCAGTGAAAGAGACAGCCTCAACACCCTCTATTCATTACGCAATGAAATCAAACGCCCCGAACTAAAATTCAATTATGACCAGTTGAAATTTTTGCAGGAATTTATCGATATCGGCCGGAGGAACAACGCCCGCATTATCTGTTTTACCTCTCCTCATTTCAAAAACAGCAACCGGCAGGCAAAGGCCTCATCCATATTGGATTCTTTGCTCACGGAGAATCATGTTGAGTATATCAATTACTCCCTAAACCCGATTGCCGATCTGGACGCTCATCCTGTGCTATGGAAAGACAGTTTTCATCTCAATCACGATGGGGCGCAGATCGAAAGTCAATTTTTGTCAAAATCCGTTTTGGAAATATTGAAAGCCGGATCACGAAGGACTCGTTAGTCTCCCTTCTCCAAATTATGCAACCTTCGCTTTGCGTCCTTGAAGGCCTCCTCCTTCCGTCCGGCCCTTTTCTTCACTTCCTTGAAATATTTTCTGGCCTCGGCTTTATGGCCCAGTTTCTCGGCTATTTCCCCCAACTCTATCAGCGAATACAAAAAGTAGCCGGACTCGGTCGCTCCAATTTCTTCTGCATATTTTACCGCAAGTTCATAGTACTTTTTTGACTCGACCAGGTTTTTTCGGGTGCCATAGAGTTGCCCAAGATAAAATGCTGCATACCTTCCACTGGTAGCCTCATACCCTGCCATTGCGCTGTCGATGCGCTGCAAGATCATTTTGCATTCGATCTCCAATTCGGGATAAATGCCCCGTGCATAGAGCATTCTTGCATAATACCGGTGAAAGTAGGGGTTGTCGGGGTAGGTTTGATGAAGGTATTCAGCCAATTGATAGGCTCTGGTTTGGTCGTTCTCATAGCTGTTGCTGATGCGCATAAGCCATATCATCGCCTCCGTCCGGGTGTAAAACGCATTGTAGGAAACCTCTTTGAGTTGCGTCAGTCCCAACGCCTTGTCACCCTTTGGAAAAAACCATAAGATCGGTCTGAGCATGGGATAGTTTTCAGGCACCCAAACAGAAAAATAGTTATACAATGCGTCCCCGAAAAGCAATTCAGGACTTAGGTAATTCTTCTCTTTGCATTCCTCGAGATAATTCAGCGCCGTTTTGCCTGCCGCCGCAGCTTTGCGCCAGTTCCGGCGTTCCTCATCGGCAAAAAGGCGGCCCTTAAATCCATAGGCTGCTGCCATGAAAAAGGCCGATTCAATTTTGTACTCAGGGTACTTATCATGCAGATTTTCTGCAACCATAATCGTGCTGTCCATGTATGCCAAAAACTTGTCATCATACTTTGTTATCCTCGTATTAGGCTCGATCTTCCACCATTCATTGAGCCCCAACAGAAAGTAGGGCAGCGGGTGCCAGGCATATTTTTGCTTGAACCAAAGCATTTGTTGCTCGGCCTTCTCAAACTTAAAATTGTACATGTCGTTGAGGGCAGCGGTGGATTCCAGTTGTACGTTTACATCAGAAATCAGGATAATGATCGTGTCTTTCTTCGCCTGGGGAAACAGCTTTCCATGAAGCGAGAAAATTATCAGGAGAGATATCCAGAATTTACGATTTTGCATTGATTATTGGAGGCACGAAGTAACTATAAAAACCTTAAGACCTCAACACCTTAATATCTAAAACTCCTTGATGGAAACGAATCTGGAAACAAAATCGTTATTTGCCGCAGAGAAAAAAGTAACCTTTGTCCTGCTTTGCTTGGCGACTTTCTTGCTGCTGTACGTCAAGAAGGCTTTTATTGAAAATGAGACGGCCGCCTTTGAATTCCTCGAGGACCGGCCCGAGGGAGGAATTCTTCAGTTAATCAGTGCTATCCAGTTTTTTTCTATCCCGTTGATTTATCTGTGGAAATTCACCGTGATCGGCTTTGTCGTCTGGGTTGGATGCTTCATGTTTGGCTACCGGGTCACTTACAGTCAGTGCTGGGGCCTCGCCATCGTTTCTGAATTTATTTTCCTGATCGCC
Organism: Cyclobacteriaceae bacterium; assembly: GCA_041484175.1. Taxonomy (GTDB): domain Bacteria; phylum Bacteroidota; class Bacteroidia; order Cytophagales; family Cyclobacteriaceae; genus ELB16-189. The sequence continues at coordinate 2,129 of JBGPGZ010000135.1, forward strand.
GAATTGCTGAAAATCGGCTGGTTTATCTTTATCGAGACAGACCCCAACCTCAACGATATTAAGGCCTTTTACCCTTTCTCCCTTATGCACTTTTTCAATTATTATGAAATTGACAAACGTTTTGTTTATCCGCTCAAGGCGCTCAATCTCTTTGAAATTGTTTATTGGATATTGCTCGTCAATGGAGTGCATTTCTTTGCCCGAAAAGAAAAGAAGACCGCCTGGATCATTGTCCTGTGTTCCTATGTCCTCATTTTCATTTTGTGGCTTCTGTTTTATATCATCGTTTACAAATAAGCCGGGCGCCTTTATTGAATTCACAAAACCGGGCATGGTAAAGACTATGGACTTAATTCCTTATTTTCGCGACTTCATTTTTCATTGAATCGTTTTGCCATGAATTTTCAAAAAACCAATAACATCACCGGTTGGATCGCCTTTGGAATAGCGCTGCTGACCTATTGGCTCACATTTGAGGAAACCGCAAGCTATTGGGACTGCGGGGAGTTTATTGCCGTATCGTATAAACTGGAAGTTCCACACCCTCCGGGGGCGCCCTTGTTCCTTATCCTGGGCCGAATATTTTCCTTCTTGTCTTTTGGTGACGTCACCAAAGTAGCTTACTGGATCAATTTTATGAGTGTATTGGCAAGTGCTTTTACCATTCTGTTTCTCTTTTGGTCAATCACCCTCTTCGGCCGCAAAATGATGGGCATCACCAAAGACGAAGAATTGACCGCCGATAAGACCTGGCTGCTGATGGGGGCTGGCCTGGTGGGGTCCCTGGCATTTACTTTCTCTGACTCGTTTTGGTGGTCTGCTGTCGAAGCTGAAGTTTATGCTATGTCTTCGTTCTTTACCGCCTTTGTTGTTTGGGGCGTATTGAAATGGGATGTCATTGAAGACGAGAGCAAGGCCAATCGCTGGTTGATCCTGATTGCGTACATGATGGGGCTTTCCATCGGCGTGCATATGCTCAACCTGGTGACGATTCCCGCGCTGGGATTAATTTACTATTTCAAAAAATACAAGATCAGTACCTGGGGGATCGTGGCAGCCCTTGGGATCAGCGGCGGACTTGTTCTCTTCATCAATGACCTGATCGTCCCGGGTCTTCCCTCTCTGGCCGGCAACTTCGAAGTTGCCTTTGTCAATACGCTCGGATTGCCTTTTGGCTCGGGCGCGATCGTTTTCGGTTTGTTGATCATTGCCGCTTTGATTGCCGGGATTCGCTACAGTCAGGTAAAAAATAAACCGGTATTAAACACCTTTGTGCTGGCAACCACTTTTATTCTCATTGGATATTGTTCCTATGCCACGATCGTCATCCGCTCCAATTTTGATACGCCGATAAACGAAAACGCGCCCAAGGATGTGATGAGCTTTGTGAAGTATTTGAAGCGGGAGCAATACGGAAGCCGACCGTTGTTGTTTGGCCCCTACTTCACAGCGAGGCCTGTAGGCATCGAATATGGAGCTCCCATATATACCAAGGGAAAAGATAAGTATGAGATCGCCGAAAGGAAATTTACCTACGAATATGAGCCGGGTGAGGAAACACTGTTGCCTCGTGCCTGGAGCTCAGAACATGCTGAAACTTACCGTAGTATCCTGGGACTGGCAGAAGGCCAAAAACCAACTTTTTTCCAGGATAAGTTTGTCTACATGCTCAATCAGCAGATTGGCCATATGTACATGCGCTACTTCATGTGGAACTTCGCAGGCCGTGAAGGCGACGATCAGGGTGCTGATTGGATGGGACCCCGGCAATGGTTTGAGAAAGTACCCGACGCCATTGCCCACAATAAAGCGCGCAACAATTTCTTTATGATCCCTTTCCTCCTTGGATTGATCGGAATGTTCTATCAATTTGTCAAAGACACCAAGAATTTCTCGGTAATAGGATTGCTCTTTGTCATGCTTGGCGTGGCCATCGTCGTGTACCTCAACTCACCACCCACCGAGCCCCGTGAGCGCGACTATATTTATGCGGGATCTACCTATGCATTCGCTTTTTGGATCGGCCTGGCCGTGATTGGCATTGCTGAATCCTTTCAGCGTTTTTTGAAGAATTTGAAAGTTGCAGCAATTGCAGCCACCCTTGTTGGCCTTTCTGCCCCCGCGTTGATGGCCTCCCAGGGCTGGGACGATCATAACCGTTCTAACCGGTTTTTCTCTGTAGACTCCGGCAAAAACTATCTCGCCTCTTGTGCACCCAACGCGATCCTGTTTACCGGCGGAGACAACGATACCTTTATGTTGTGGTATGCGCAGGAAGTTGAGGGTTTCCGCACCGACGTCCGGGTAGTCGTGCTGAGTTATTACAACACAGACTGGTACATTGATCAAACCATGCACAAAGCCTATGAATCAGACCCTTTTCCGTATTCACTCAAGATCAAAGATTACCAGCAGGGGGGCCCTAATGATTATCTGCGCTACACTGATCTAAAAATCAAAGCGATTGATTTGAAGCAGTATATCGATCTGCTCAGCAAAAATTATCCACAACTGCGATACGACGATGCGAACATCGTTCCCAGCAAAATATTTACACTGGATGTCAACAAAGCAGAGGTTATTAAAAAAGGCATCATCCCCAAGGGAATGGACAGCCTGATGGTAGATCGCATGCAGTTCCGGCTTACCAAGAACGCGCTGGAGAAAAAAGACCTGGCATTCCTGGATGTTCTCGCTACCAACAACTGGGAGCGGCCACTTTATCTTAACCACACATCGATGGCACAATTCAATATAGACCTGGAAGACTATGCTGTGCTGGAGGGCAATGCCTATCGGATCCTGCCGATCAAGAAGCCGGACCCTGAGAAAGATTTCGTCAATACCGACGTGGCCTATGATAACATGATCAACAAGTTCCAATATCGCGGACTGGATGATCCTAAATTGTATTACACGGAGGACTACAAAGGCTTTGTGCTAAACCACCGAAGCAGCCTGAATGCGCTCGCCGAAGGTTTTATCGACAAAAACGATATGGAAAAAGCGCGTAAGGTGCTGCTTTTCTCATTGGAAAAAATGCCGGACAATCCGGTGCCCTTCGACCACACGGCTGTAACCATGGTGGACCTGCTTTTTAAGGTGGGTGAAAAAGAAAAGGCGGTGGAGATTGCAAGCCTGGTGGGCGGCAGGGCAGACGAAATGACCAGTTATCTCATCGCCAAGGAAGGAGGACTGAGCATGGAGGTTCGGAGGAATATCTTTATTCTGGGCAACCTGTACCAGACTCTTTATAAGAACGGTGAAAATGAGCTTGGCAAGAAGCTGGAAGATGCCTACAACAAGCACATTGAATTGTTGCAAATAAACCGGGGAGGTAGTCGGAAAAATTACTGATAGGTCCTTGAAATTCAAAAATTTAAAGACGCTGAAATTCCGGCGTCTTTTTTTATTTACGATGCAGCAGCCGCTCTGTTGGGTCCTCATTTTTCGACTTTCAGAAACAAATCCAGCGCTTCCTCCGGGTTGTCTGTAAGAACGTAATCATGGTGACTGATGCCCATGACCAATTCATCCGCTGTGTCTTTGAGTTTGTTCCGGTTCCACCGGTTTAGAAGTTCATATGGAATACGCAGCACGAAGGCGGGTAAGCGGTGCTGCAAATCAAGAAAATCAAATCGGGTGACTTTCTCCACCGATTTTTTGTTTCGGTCATAGTATTCCATCACCTTGTCATTGCCTGCGATCCCCTTTACCGTTGCTCGAGGAAAAATTGCCTCGGCCAAACCAGCAAGTTCTTGAGCCGTATATTCACGGACGTGCCAGGGATTGCGCGTGAGCGACTTGGGCCGGTTGGGGGTCGTTATCAGCGCCATTCCACCAGGCCTGAGCAGGCGGTGAATTTCACTTAGGAAAAGCCGGTCGTCCTCAATGTGTTCGATCACCTGGAAGCTTACGATCCGGTCGAACGATTGATCCTGGAAGTCATTCATGGGAGGGATATTACCGCTGAGAAATCTGCCATGGGGATACTTTTTTCTTAGCTCCGCTATGACCGGCCCTATTTTGTCGATGGCGGTGTAGCTTTTTGCATTGGTGATGATCCAGTCGATCCCCCTGCCTTCTCCACACCCCACCTCCAACACGTCGCCTTGCATGGAGTCCTGGGCCAGAACATAAGCCTTCAACAAGCGCTGATGGACGGGGTTATCCGAAGCAATGCGCCCCGAGGTGATTTCTGTGGTATAAATGTTGCTCATGAAAATAATTGTCGCGCAAAAATAACGCAATCGATTAGATTTATCGTTGTATTTTTGACCAGGTAAAATCTTTCAACTGATGAAACCGGCTCTTTTGACTTTTAACACCGTTAAGAAAATGTCGAGATATGTTTTTTTTCTTTTGCTAAGCGCTGCTTCCGGCAGTGTGTTCAGCCAATCCATCGCGAGTCTCAACTTCCGGTATTTCTATGATCCACAGAATGAAGTCGACTTACCGTTGAAATTGGTGAACGATAAAAATCAGCTTACGGTGTATTACCGGCTTCAGCGCACGGGGCAGTATGCAAACGAAACCTATACCATTTCCTGGCAAAGACTCGAAACCTATATGCAGAAAGAAGGAACAGGGATCCCTGCTGAAGATTCGCTGGCGACCTCCGGAAAACTTTCCTTTCCCCTACCTGAAAAACCATGGTTGTTGGTGGCGAAGGTGACCAGTAAGTCCAGCGCCCGAACCTGGACCTATGTTCAGATGATGGACCCTAAATATCCGGTCAATGGGTTGATCGAAAGTGCGGAGGGAATCGTTTTTAGACCTTACGTTTTCACGGGACAGGAATACACATTGCGCGGAGCCGTCACCGATCGACCGCTTCATGTCTACTACTACAAAACTGATTTTCCGGTGTCCTCTCCCCCCTTCACCGAAAAAGGAGCCCATATTGACCGGTTCATGTTTGCCGATTCCAGTTTCAGCGTAGCACATGGACAAAAAATCATGTTTAAATCGAGGGGTTTGTACCTGGTTCAGCAGGACACAGCGGCCGCAGAGGGATTTGCCTTTCGCGTTGTGGGCGGATCATTTCCAAAGTTCACCAAAGTGGAGGACATTCCCGCTCCCCTGATTTTTGTTTGTACGAAAGATGAACACGACGAATTAATAGCCGCTGGAAGCGATAAATCAAAAGTGGATAAAGTTATCCTGGACATTACCCGCGACAAAGACCGCGCAAAAAATTTCATGAGAAGTTATTTCCGGCGTGTCGAATTGGCCAATCTTTATTTTACTTCTTTTAAAGAAGGTTGGAAAACCGACCGGGGAATGATCTACCTGATCTTTGGCTTGCCCGATGAAGTAAGCCGTACCGGGCAAAATGAAATCTGGTACTACAAGAATTTCAAAGAGCGCTACACTTTTGTGAAATCCGGAAGTGTCTACGATCCGAACAACTACATTTTACTTCGCAGCAGCAAATTCACGGAGTCTTGGTTTAATACCGTTGATTCGTGGCGCAAGAGCAGATTCTGATCAGGATAAATCAGGATTTTCAGGATGATCAGGATAATCTGGATTGTTATCAGGGTTTTCAGGATCGCAAGTCATGGCTAACCCTGAAAATCCTCTATTATGCAGCCAATCCTCAAAATCCTGATTTAATCCTGATTAAATTGCGTCCCCATGGAAAAGAGTGAAATGATCTACGGCACGCGGGCCGTGATGGAGGCCATCAAGGCAAGCCGTGAAATTGAAAAAATCTATATCCAGGCGGGTTTGTCCAACGACCTGATCAAGGAGTTGATCAATACCGCGAAGGCCGCCGCGGTACCCTTTTCATTTATTCCTCAACAAAAGCTAAACCGGCTCTCGACAAAGAACCATCAAGGTGTCATTTGTATGCTTTCGGCTGTGCGCTATGTGCCGGTCGAAAATCTGATCGATAAGGCTTATGCAGAAGGGCGCGAGCCTTTCTTTTTGATTCTTGACCGTGTAACCGATGTTCGCAACTTTGGCGCGATGGCGCGAACAGCGGAATGTGCAGGCCTCGATGGGATCATTATCGAAGAAAAGGGAAACGCCCCTGTCACGGGCGACGCCGTGAAAACCTCTGCGGGCGCCCTTAGCCATTTGCCCGTTTGCCGCGTACCTGATCTGAGGAAAACAGTCAAGCTCTTGCAGGAAAATGGAATCCAGGTTGTAGCGTGTACTGAAAAGGCAGAAAAGGTTTTATATGAGCTTGATCTGAAAATTCCGACGGCGCTTGTCCTGGGATCCGAAGAAGATGGCATCTCGCATGAACTACTCCGGGGGGCGGACATACTCGCTAAAATTCCGATGAAAGGAAAAATCGGTTCGCTCAATGTATCGGTTGCAGCCGGAGTAGCCATCTATGAAGTCGTGCGTCAACAATTGCAAATAAAGTGAGTGCCCGGTGGTGAGCAACTTTAATTACAATCGCCTCCTTCTTTTCCACCAGGCAGAGGGGCTAACAAGGTCATGAAAGTGCTCAAGCAACTTTGCGAAATCCATGGGCCCTCGGGACATGAAGGCCCGGTAAAAGAATTTCTTCTGCATTACGTCAGAAAGGGAATGAAGAAGTGGAAATTTAAACCGGAAATCATTGAAGGCGAAGAATTTCAGGATTGCGTGATGCTTAAATTTGGTAAACCGCGTACGGCCCTTTTTGCGCATATGGATACCGTGGGGTTTACCGTTCGCTATTTCAATCAACTCTTGTCTATCGGCAGCCCGGATGCAGACATCGGGACAAAGTTGGTGGGTCAGGACAAGCTGGGCCCTATCGAGTGCGAACTGGAATTCGACAAAGAAAATCATGCCTTCTACAAATTTGAAAGACCGATCGAACGCGGGACATGCCTGACTTACAAGGTTAATTTTCGCGATTCAAAAAGCTTCGTCGAATCTGCCTATCTCGATAACCGCCTTGGGATTTATAACGCCCTCAGGGTTGCCGAAACATTAAAGGATGGGGTGATCGTTTTCAGTTGCTGGGAAGAGCACGGAGGCGGGTCGGTCCCTTACCTGGCTGAATATGTTTACAAAAAATGGGGGGTACGGCAAGCGCTCATCTCGGATATCACCTGGGTATCGGACGGCGTAGAGCACGGCAAGGGAGTCGTTATTTCATTAAG
>JBGPGZ010000136.1:0-9215 GCA_041484175.1 Cyclobacteriaceae bacterium
CCGGAGGAGCAGGTGCAACGGTTACCATCACCGGTGCGAACTTTGACACGACGCCTTCCAACAATACGGTCAAGTTCAATGGCACAACGGCGACTGTTACTGCAAGCACGACGACCAGTATTACGACAACCGTCCCGGCAGGTGCTACGAGCGGAGCGATTACTGTTACGAGGCTGGGTCAAACCGGAACAAGTGCATCAAGCTTCACCGTGATCCCGCCGCCTTTGATTTCAAGCTTTACACCAACCAGTGGAGGGGTAGGGGCAACAGTTACTATTTCCGGTGCTAATTTTGATACGACACCGGCAACCAATTCAGTTAAGTTTAATGGCACAGCCTCGGTTGTTACTGCCAGTTCATCGACCAGTATTACGACCACGGTCCCGGCCGGTGCCACAAGCGGCACCATTACCGTTACACGCAACGGCCAAACCGGCACCAGTGCGTCGAGCTTCACGGTGATCCCGCAGCCCACGATTACGAGTTTCACTCCGTTGAGCGGTGGAGTAGGGGCAACGATCATCATTGCGGGTACCAGCTTTAGCGCAACACCTGCCAGCAACACGGTAAAGTTCAACGGAACGATCGCTACTGTCACAGCCAGCACGGCAACCAGTATTACCACCACAGTACCGGCCGGAGCAACCAGTGGACCTATCACTGTCACGGCGGCGGGCCTAACGGGCACAAGTTCCAACAGCTTTACCGTTATTCCGCCTCCAACCATTTCTGGTTTTTCACCGGCGAGCGGTGGAGTGGGAGCAACAATCATCATCACGGGTACCGACTTTGATGCAATTCCTGCAAACAATGCTGTTTTGTTTAATGGCACAACTGCCGTTGTAACGGCCAGTTCCCCTACAAGCATTACTGCCACGGTTCCTTCGGGAGCCAGCAGTGGTCCTATTACCGTTACGCGCGCAGGTCAAACAGCAACAAGTTCCTCAAGTTTTGTGGTCATGGCGCCGGTACCGGTTTCACAGCCAACGGATCTTCTATTCTCAGCGCTTACACCTACTTCATTTACTGTTTCCTTTACCCCTGCGACCGGCAATCCGGATGGCTATCTGGTTGTAAGGAAAGAGGGTTCTCCTCCAACCACGGCTGTTCCTCTTCCTGGAACCGTTTATGCAGCTGGCGAAAGTTTAGGAGATGGCACTGTTGCGTACGTCGGGGCAGGCACTACGTTTGACGAGAGTTCGCTAAGTCCGGCCACGGTTTACTATTATCAAGTTTACGCTTACAATGGTGCAAGTGGAACTACAAGTTATCTGACAACTTCACCCTTGGCTGGAGGCCAGCAAACATTACAACCTCCTGACTCAACACCACCGCAAGGCGTCTCTAATCAGACCCCCAGTGTTGTTCCGGTGAATACTCAAATTGCGGTATCCGCCAATTTTCAGGACAACGAATCAGGAATTGCAAAAGCCATAATCCTATACCGCCCGATAGCTGGCCCGGCACCGAATGACTATGTAAGTGCTGTTTTGACTAATACCAGCACCACAACTTATCAGTTCACCATCCCGGCGAGTGCGGTCACCGAATTGGGCACAGAATATCAGTTTCATGTGACCAATGGGGCAGGGCTTCGAAATTTGGATAGCACAAGAGTTTACTCCGTACTCGCTGACTATCCTGCAGGACTGCCGATCTCATCTTATCCAAGCTCTGTGGCAGGGTCGAGCGTAACGAACTACCGCATCATCGGGTTGCCCCTTGTTCTGCCAAGCAACTCGGCAAACGATATCTTTGGTGGTGCTCTCGGGAATTACAATCCTGTAAAATGGAGAATGTTTCAATATAACGGTTCTACTTTTGACGAACTAAATGGAGGCTCATCCCTCATTCCAGGCAGGGGCTATTGGTTTATTTCCAAGGCGCCGGTAAGTCTCCAAACGGGAGAAGGAACCAGTGTCAACACTACGACCGATATACCGTTCATCATCAACCTTCAACCCGGATGGAACCAGATCGGCAATCCATATCCGTTTAATATTTCATGGGCAGATGTGGTTGCCGCCAATCCATCAGAAGCCGCTAACCTGGGCGGGAACGACAGCAAGATCCGCGTCTACCGTGGTGCGCCCAGTGATGTAGATGTACTCAATAATTTTGAAGGCGGCTTTGTAAAATATCTGGGAACGAGTTCAACTTCGATCCGGATTCCAGTTTCAAAAAAACCTTCGATTCAGGGCCGCGGATCCTTTGAAGAAAATTCAAGCCGCCATAATTTAGGTGAGTCCTCCTGGGAGATTTTATTTGATCTCAGTGTCGGCAATATGCATTACAACCTGGGTGGCCTTGGCATGAATCCGGGAGCAAACGAAGGGTTTGATTTCTATGACAACTTTAATGCGCCACGCTTTATTCAATATCTGGAGATCGACTATGCAAAGAAATATGTCGGAATGACATTTACAAAAGATATTGTACCTACTGTGCAGAATTACATATGGAACTTTACGGTAGCGTCTAACATCGATGAACAAGGGACCTCCCTGACATGGGATAATTCGTTCTTCGGGCAAGACAAGCAAATCTATTTACTGGATGTGGCCACGCACAAGATCACCGATATGCTCACGGTTAACCATTATGACTTTGACAGATCTGTTTCAAGTGAATTTAAAGTGGTATTCGGTGACGCTGCATTTACCGGTGATGCGCTGCTTCCGGGGCAAGCCATCCTCTACGACCCCTATCCGAATCCTTTTGACGACCTTGTAACCATTCATTATGCTCTTCCAAAGGAAGCGAATGGAAATCCTGTGACGTTAACTGTTTTGAATAACGGAGGCGAAAAAATCATATTGGTAACGCAGCCGGCGCAAGGAGGCGAGGGTAGTTGGTTATGGGAATCTCAGAACCAGGCTTCCGGATTGTATGTGGTTCAACTTACCCTGGGTCATAAGACACTGACCAAGAAAATCTTTAAGCGATAAGTCATCTTTATTTGTCACGAAGATCCGCTCTTTGAGATTTTTCCCATACGACCGATTGCTTTCCGCTGATAAACTTCACCAGCCCAGCAAAAACCGAAACGTTCATAACCAAAAAATAATAAGGCACAAAAAAGCCTTTCATTTTGATTTTTTTGGTTCTTAAGATATGTCCCAGGAGGCCCACCAAGTAAAACAGTACTTGAAGCAGCAGGAAAACAGCGTAAAAGGGAGCTTCGATGGCGAGTGCAATATTGCTGAGAAGCAAGAGGAGGAGGCTTAGCGGCGCCAAGGTCCACCTCAAAACCCGGTGCGAGATATATTGAAAACTAAGCAAGCCGTGCCGGAATGGGTTCAGCAAGTCCCGCAAGAAAATCATCGCCTGAAATCCGCCGGCTGTTATTCTCACCTTTCGTTTCCATTCTTCCTGCACACTGATGGAGGCCGTTTCAATGGCGTAGGCTTCGGGCTCGTAAGCAAAACGATAACCCCTGGACGCAATTCTCAGCGAAACATAAAAGTCCTCAATGATCGTGTTGTCCGGAGGTTCTTCAAAAAGCGAAGTCCGAAGAGAAAACAATTCGCCGGCAGCTCCCACAACGGAATATATATCTGAATCCATTTTTTTCAAGGCAGACTCATAGCGCCAGTAGATCCCCTCACCCGAGGCTGCAGCGCTGTCGGCACCGTGTGCAATGATCCTTTTTTCGCCGGCTACGCCGCCAACACGCTGATCCTGGTAGTGCCTTACAATTTGTTTTATTGCATTTTTATTTAAAGCCGTGTTTGCATCTGAAAAAACAACCACCGGCGTGTCCACCAATTTCATGACGCGATTCACCGCGTGGATCTTTCCCATGCGTTTGTTTTCGTGAAAGACTTTTATGAGAGAATACCTCCGGGCGATTTCAACAGTCGCGTCCGTGGATCCATCGGTTACCAGGAAGAATTTTATCTTTTCTTTCGGGTAGTCGAGCGCTAAGGTGTTCTTTATTTTGTCTTCGATGAAGGGTTCTTCATTGTAGGCCGCTACGATGACGGTGACTTCAGGTAAAGCAGCATCGGAAAGAAGGTCCAACGCAACCCTCTTTTTTCCCACTTTCCAAAGGCACCAAAGAACGAGGCCGTATCCGAAGTACGTGTAAAAGAGGATAAAGAAGGAAATCCAAAAAATGTATATCGCTGCGGTCATGGAAATGCGAGATTACAATGATTGATAATGAACTTGATGCGCCAGTTGAAGCATTTCACGGTCACCTTTGCTATCTCCATAAGCTATGATTTGGTCGAAGTCATCCAATGAAAGGACTTCCTTGATCCGCGTGACTTTTTCTTTCCCGTGACAATTTTTTCCGTTTATCTTTCCGGAAATTCTCTGATCAACGACTTGAAGGCGTGTTGCGATACATTGAATATTCAGGGAATTGCACCATGGCATTACCCAGTTTTCCGGAGAAGCTGAAACGACTACAACTTTTGACTGATCCTTCAGCGCATTGGACAATCGAAGCATTGCTGAGGGTCTGATCAACGCAGGGATTCGCTTCTGAGCAAAGTCCGAGCAGCGGGAATTAAAGATTTCGAGTGGAGTATCCTTGAAAAAAAACCGGAGGACAATTTCCTTGGCTTTGCCATTATCGAGAAGCCCCAGCTTAAGAAAGACCAACACGGGACTTAACACGGCAAGTCCGGCCAGAAATATTATTGCGCCGTGATAGTACCGGATAAATTGAAAAAGCGTGTCTTTTTGTGTAAGGGTTCCGTCAAAATCAAAAAGCACCAGCCGCTTGCTCATTCATCAGCGAATATAGATGATAACATAGAAACTCAATATCCATCCCGCCAGTGTGATCAAAACGAAGCGGTCCTTCAGAAGTATAGACGTGGGAGAACCACTGTTGTCCTCCACGAATGTGATCTGCAAATAACGCATTATGCCAGCGATGACAAAAATAGTAGTTGTGAAGAGCCATTGACTTTTCAATCGTTCGGTAACATCCGCCGATACGGTGTACATGATATAGCACACGATGATGACGCCCGCGAACAGGGTGAGGCATGAATTGATGAATTCCAGGTTATAGTTTTGCGATGATTTTCGAAGCACGGTTTTATCTTTTCCGGTTACCAGATCGTCCCTGCGTTTCGCCAGTGCGAGGAATAGGGAAAGCAGCATGACCATTAGTGCAAGCCAGTGGGAGGTGGGCACCCCTGAGATGATACTGCCCGAGTAAACACGGAAGAGGAAGCCGGAAGCAACCAGGATGATGTCCAAAATCGCAATGTCCTTTAGGCCGAAAGAGTAACCAATATTAATGACGAGATAGGCCAACGATAAAAAGAAAAAATTCAAGTTAAGATTGAAAGCGATTAACAATCCGCTCATCACCAGCAATGCCATCAGCGCCATGCTGATGGAAACTTTTGCTTCACCGGAAGCCAGGGGTCTCTGTCTTTTATTGGGGTGGAGCCGGTCGAGCTCGCGGTCTTTATAATCGTTTAGAATGTAAATTGAGCTGGCAACAAAACTGAAAGCCAAAAAACCCATCACCAGGGAGGGGTACACAGCAACGTCAAAAAACTGACCGGCAAAAAAAGAGGGAACCAGAACGAATAGGTTCTTTATCCACTGCCTGGGACGAATCAACCGTAGGTATGCCAGCATAATTGCCTGATTCTAATGTTTCTAAATATGCAAATTTTTCACCCAGATTAACAAATAGTAGGATTAAGGTTTCGTTTTTTTTATTGACCTTTGTGGGTTAGAAAAGATTGAAATGGATTTACAAACGCTGTTCGCTTTATTCTGGAAGAAAAGATGGATATTGGTTATAATTCCGCTCCTTGCAATTTCTTGTGCGCTGATTATCCGCATTTTTGGAGAGTGGAAATACAGGTCCACGGCGCAGATTGCGACCGGTATCACCGTGAGCAATGAGTTAATTGATAAAGAGAAATATTTCAACCCCTACGAAATCCAGGTCGCCTTTACAAACCTGATCGAAATGATCAGGTCCAGGGCAGTGATGGGCCAATTGGCTTACAAACTCCTGGAGCACGACATGAGCCAGAAGGAAGCGCCATTCCGCACTCCGTCTGAATCCAAATTCAAAAAGAAAGTCAAAGGCATCTTAACGGACTACAAAGCTGATTTTGAAAAAATCATCGCAGAAAAAACTGAAAGCCTGACGTTGCTGGACCCCAAGGTGCCTTCCCAGCGAATTTTGCAGAAAGTGCTGGAAGTCTACGGCTATGACTATGAAGCGATTGAAAAGGAACTCAGCATTATCCGTCTCAACAATTCCGATTTTATCGAAATAGCATTCAATTCAGAAAATTCTGAACTCTCCGCCTTTGTGGTCAATACCCTTTGCAGCGAGTTTATCCGCTATTATACATCCATCAAACTGATCCGCTCCAATGTATCGATGGAGTCGCTGATTTCCATTGTGAATCAGCGCAAGACCTATCTGGATTTAAAACTGGAAGAGTTGAAAAAATTCAAGTCCAGTAACGAGATTTTCAATTCAGACCTGGAGGGAGAGGCGAAAATCAGGCAGAAGAAGGAATACGAAAACCAGATTTCCGAAGAGCAGCAGCACGTCCGCGGCTATGAAGTGTCGCTGGCCAGCCTTGAACTAAGGATTGCTGAATTGGAAAGTTCAAGCGAAACGGGCAAGGGTAAACAACCCAATGAAAAAATTGTGACTTTGCTTAAAGAAATCAATTCACTCAACCAGCGATATATAGCCAGCCGCCAAAGAGACAATACGCTACGCGACAGCATCGCTATTTTGCGCACCCAACTGCAAACGATTTTCAATGCTTCTCCCAGTGAAAACACCGGTGGTTCGAAAGAGTTGAAAGCGCTGAAAGAAAAGCGGGAGGATGCCATGGTGTCTTTGGAAATTGCAAAAGGAAATCTCAACTCGCTCAACAACATCGTACAATCCATGCGGTATAACATTGGCAACTTCGCCAACAAAGAAGCAGTGAGCAAGGCGTTGGAAGAGGAAGTTGAAGTGGGGCGCACAGAATACCTTGCCGCACAGGCCCGTTTTAACGATGCGAAAGAGAAGCTCGTTACGAATAAGATGGCCATTACACAAGTGCTTTTTGGAGAAGCTGCAGAAAAACCGGAGTCCAAGAAAACGATCATCCTTTTGATTTTTACGGGCATCCTTAGCTTTGGCATGTGCGCTCTTGTGATCGTGCTGGTGCACCTTACTGACACGCGTATACGCACACCAAACAGATTGCGTGAATTGACTGACCTAACTGTAGCCGGCTCTATCGCTGAATTCTCCAAAAATGTTAAAGAATTGGGTTGGAAATTTTTTACCGAATCGGCCGGCAACTCCAGGGAGCTTAATCAACTAAACCATGACTTGCGCAAAATTCGCTTCGAAATTGAGAACCAGCAAGCTGTGGTTCTCATGATCACCAGCACGCAGAAAGGTCAAGGGAAGTCATTTTTTGTGATGGCGCTGGCGCACACGCTTAGTCTTATTCAAAAGCGCATCCTGATCATTGACACGAACATGCGCAACAACAGCCTCACGAAAATGCTGATCGCCCGCGTAAGCTTGCTGCACCTGATGGAAAATTATCAGCACGTGAAGCTTTTGCAGAAAGGTGAATCGGAAACCAATCAAGCGCCCCCACCGGCATCACCAAAAGTATTGATTACCCAAACGAACAATAAATGGGTGGACGTTATCGGCAACAAGACGAGTGCCTTGTCACCCCTGGAGCTTATACCGGTAGGTGATTTTATTAAGTTGCTGCAATACTTGCGTGAGCAGTACGACTACATTATTTTAGAAGGCGCCAGCCTCAATGATTTCTCTGACTCCCGCGAGTTAGAACGCTTCGTGGATTTGATCATCCCGGTATTTGCCGCAGACATATCATTGAATGACCAGGATCGCGAATCAATTGACTACCTTAAAACATTGCAAAGAAAATTAGGACCGGCTGTGCTAAACAAATTCCAGCAGCAAGAGAAAAGCAAATAATATGCTCTTCAATTCACCGGAATTCATTTTCATCTTCCTTCCGATCACATTAGTCTTTTACTTTTTGCTCGCGCGCCAGGAGCAGCCTTTTTATGCCAAATTGTGGTTATTGGCAGCATCTATCTTTTTTTATGGGTGGTGGAATCCAAAAAATGTCCTGCTCATCGTGCTGTCAATGATATTCAATTTTGCGTTTGGAACTCTCATTGGAAAAGAAAAGAAGCAATGGCTCCTGGCCTTTGGTGTTGCCGCGAATCTGATTGTCTTGTTTTATTTCAAGTACGTCGATTTTTTTTTGACCACAACCAACATGCTGCTCGGTTTGCAATACCCGTTGCTTCACACCATCCTGCCCCTCGGTATTAGCTTTTTTACATTTACACAAATCGCCTTTTTAGTCGACAGTTATCAGGGAAAGGTGGGTAATTACCGGTTTTCGGATTATTGTTTGTTTGTCACTTTTTTTCCGCACCTCATTGCAGGACCCATCGTGCATCATGCCCAGCTGATGCCGCAGTTTGAAGACACGACCAACAGCAAGGTCAACTACGATAATCTTTCCAAAGGATCGTTTATTTTCAATATGGGGTTGGCAAAGAAAATCATCATTGCCGACACTTTTGCAATCATTGCCAATAACGGATATGCCAACACGGCGCTCCTCAGCACCGCTGAGTCATGGATTACCTCTTTCGCCTACTCGGTTCAGCTCTATTTTGATTTCAGCGGCTATTCTGACATGGCCATTGGCCTGGGCCTGTTGTTTAACATCCACTTTCCCATCAACTTCAATTCGCCGTACCGCTCGCAGAACGTGCAGGACTTTTGGAGGCGATGGCATATGACACTCAGTCGCTTTCTGCGCGACTATGTGTACATACCCCTTGGCGGAAGCCGCGCCGGTGAATGGACAACAGGCAAAAACCTCCTGGTCACTTTTGTGCTCGGCGGCATTTGGCACGGAGCCGGGTGGACCTTTATCTTCTGGGGCTTTTTGCACGGCATCGCGCAGGTAGTTCATCGACTTTTTGTAAGAACGAAGATTAATTTGCCTGCCTGGTTATGCATCGGGCTCACGTTTCTGTTCATTGATATTACGTGGGTCTTTTTTCGCGCGCCTTCCTGGGCCGCCGCAATGAACATGCTGCGGGCCATGGTCGGATTACATCCGGGCACTGCTGAGTTTAAACTCGTTGCCGACTTTTACTCGGCACCCCTATGGATTGCAGGGGCCATTCTTTTATTTGGCAAG
>JBGPGZ010000137.1:0-9179 GCA_041484175.1 Cyclobacteriaceae bacterium
GGCTCATTTTTGAAATGCCGTCGCGAGGTTAACAGCATATCAACATTCACGTGCGTTACAGGACGGAAACGCCCTCTCAGTACAAGCACATTCTTTTTATACAATGCTTCGGATGGTTGCATGACCGTTCCGTCCGGGCCGAACATGGCTGCCTTTGTCAACCCATTCTTAACCAATTTCAGCGCCATCAGCCGATTGTCGACATGCTTGAAGTCGGGACCGGACAACCGGAACATATCGACCTCGATCCTTCGCGTAGTAAGACTGTCAAGAAGAGAGAGCATAATATCCTCCGGGTCACTGATGAACATACATCCATGGAGCATATTTACGCCCACGATGCCCAGTGCAAATTGTTGTTGCAGCGGATCATTGTCATGCATTTTTACGTGGATGACACAATCATTCGGTTCCGAGTTGGGGCGCAATTGAAAGCGCAGGCCAATCCAGCCATGACCTTGATTCGAACGGTCAAAGTTCAATACTTCAACGGTATCTGCGAAAGCAAAAAAACGCGTTTGATCGATGCGGTGCGGAAGACGTTCGGCCAGCAAGGTGTATTCACGGTCGAGCATGCGAACCAACCTGTCTTCACATACATAACGTTCGCATTGCCCATAGATGGCATCGCTGAACTTCATGTCATAGGCAGAAATTGTTTTGGCTATGGTGCCCGATGCTCCCCCCACCTTAAAAAAATTGGCCGCCACCTCCTGCCCGGCACCGATTTCTGCAAAGGAGCCGTAAATCGCTTTGCTCAAATTAATCTGCAGTGCCTTTTCCTGGGTTGTGAGTTTCTTTCTTTCGTCCATAACAGTTTAAAAAGTGCCTCCGGGCCCGAATTTCATACATTTTTTGGCAAGTCCCTAGGCCTTTTGAATAAGAATTGCCCGGACCGATAGAGACAACCCGAATTGACAACAGAATTTTAAAAGTTTTCGTTTAAAGGAACATTAGCGCATACGATTGTTAATCGCCTGATCAGGCGAGTTTTTCCAATCGCGGGCTGCTCGTGATGCTTCCTGCCCGTCTTAAGTCAATTAATTCAAATTATGAAGGAGTGCTTCTTTGAAAACCGTATTCGGTCTTATTTTTTTGAGACGTATTTCTGCCTGGCGACCTCGGTGACTTCCAGCCATTCATCAGGTGGTGGTGGGTTGCCTTTTTCAAATACTTCGTTGATCAACCACCGGACTACTTCCTTTTTCATCCCGAATTTCTTTGCCACGTCTTCACAAAACGCAATTTCGGTCTTCTCCACTACGCCGTCGGCGTACACCATCAGCATAAGATCATACAGGAGGTTCATCCGGTCGTAATGATTGTCGGGTACAATCACCTCAAAGCGGTCATTGCCGTCCAACAGGGCCTGCACTTGCCGGTCTTTCAGACCATACTTTTTGGCAATCTTAAAGAGCATCTTTTGCTCCTTTTCATGGACGAAACCATCCGCTGTGGCCAATGCCAGCAGGTTCTTAATGTGATTCTTTTTGTAAGAAAGGTACTGATGCTCAAAAAATCCAATCATAACTTTATAATGAGGGCTCAAAGATAGTCAGATCAAATTCTTCAAACCCGGCAATTAATAGCAAAATATTACATGGTCTATTCCACCCAGTCCGCCACAAACAAATTCGTATTGTGGGTGCCCCCGTTGTTTCGGTTTGAAGACCAAATGATTTTTTTGCCGTCGGGTGAAAACATCGGGAAGGAATCGAAAACCTTATCGTAGGTAATCTGCTCCAAGCCGGTCCCGTCTTCGTTGATCATGAATAGATTAAACTGAAAACCGCGGGTGCCTTTGTGGTTTGAGCTAAACAGGATTTTTTTACCGGAAGGATGATAAAAGGGAGCCCAATTGGCTTTGCCTAAATGGGTCAATTGCTTTAGTCCGGTGCCATCTGCATTGCAAACAAAAATTTCCATTTGGGTTGGCGCCACCAGGCCTTGTTTCAAATAATCCAGGTACTCGGTCTTCTGTTCCTCCGTTTCAAATCGCGACGCCCTGAAGACGATCTTCTTGCCGTCGGGGGAAAAGAATGCGCCGCCGTCGTAGCCAAGTTCATTGGTAATCTGCCGGACTTTTTTTCCATTCATGTCCATTACGTAAATGTCCAGATCTCCGTTCCGCATTGAAGTGAAGACGATCTTATCTTTCGTTGGCGAAATCGTTGCCTCTGCATCGTACCCCGGCGTGTTGGTGAGTTGTCTGGAAATTTTACCATCCAAACCGGCGACAAAAATGTCATAGGATCTATATATTGGCCATAGGTATTTTCCACCGGGCTTGCGTTCTACATCCTTGGGGCATTCCTTTCCGCCAAGGTGGGTTGAGGCATAGAGAATTTGTTTGTTCCCCGGCAGAAAGAATGCGCAAGTTGTTCTTCCAAATCCGGTGCTGACTAATCGAGGTTTGTATCCATTATTGATGTCAGCGCCCTCGAGCGGCATACAAAAAATCTGGTCGCAGTTAAACCCCCAGGCCGGGTTGTTGGATTGAAAACTGATCATCTTGCCGTCAAAACTCCAGTAGGCCTCCGCATTGTCTGCACCAAAAGTGAGTTGGCGAATATTTTTCAAGTGTTTTTCCTCCGGATATCGAAGGGAATCGACCGGGGAACCGCTCCATAGCGGGGAAGACGCAGGATGCCAGGTAAAGGCTATAACCAATAAGAGCATGCTTGCAGTACCAACGAGATCGACTCGGATCATGGATTAAAAAATTTGCAGGAAGCTAGCGCGGAGTAAAAATAAAACATAGCCTTAGCGGATATATTTATGCCGCTTTCGCAGATTCTTCTTCTTTCAATACTCTTCTCAGAATTTTGCCGACATTGGTTTTGGGGAGTTCCGTGCGGAATACAAAGTACTTGGGGATCTTATAGTTCGTCAGGTTTTCATGGCAGAAAGTCCTGAGTTCTTCTTCTGTAAGGCTCTGATCCTTTTTCACAATATAGGCTTTAATCACTTCTCCTGACTTCGCGTCCGCCACGCCTATCGCAGCCACTTCTAATACCTTTGGATGACCGGCAATTACATTTTCTATTTCGTTGGGGTAAACATTAAAGCCGGATACCTTGATCATGTCTTTTTTACGATCAACAATTTTAAAGAACCCGTCAGCATCCATGTACCCGATATCACCGGTACGGAACCATCCGTTGGGGAAGAACACACCTTCATTCGTTTTTTGCCAATATCCTTTCATTACCTGCGGTCCCCGCGCGCAAATTTCGCCCGATTCTCCCTGAGCAAGCTGATTCCCGTCGTCATCAAAAATGGCAACTTCCGTACTCGGCATGGGGATGCCGATCGTTCCGCCCCGATGGTTTCCATCCAGCGGATTGCAGCAGAGCACAGGGGAAGTCTCGCTCAGCCCGTACCCTTCTACCAGCGCCGTGCCCGTTACCTCCCTCCAACGTTTTGCAACGACGTCCTGGACGGCCATGGCACCAGCGACCGCTCCCTTGAGTGCAGAAAAATCAATGCTCTTAAAATTCGGATTGTTAAGCAGACCATTAAACAGGGTGTTGACGCCCGTGATGATCGTAAATTTGTGCTTTCTTAATTCCTTGCAAAAAGCCGGAATGTCCCGTGGGTTGGTGATGAGAACATTCTTTACGCCGGTCGAATACATCAAAGCACCATTGACCGTCAATGCAAATATATGATACATCGGAATGGCCGTGATAATGATGTCCTTGTGATCTGCGGTCATGTAGGGTTTGAACCACGCTGTAATCATCTGGTTGTGGGCGATGATGTTGCGATGCGAAAGTTGTGCTCCTTTTGAAATGCCGGTTGTGCCACCGGTGTATTGCAGTACCGCAAGATCATCCAGACCAACGACCGGTCGTGCATAATTCAGCCCAGCGCCTTTTTTTAAGGCCTCCTTAAAATGGAAGGCGTTTGGCAAATGATAGTCGGGTACCATCTTACGAATCCGCTTTACGACAAAGTTGACGATGGCGCCCTTGACGGTCCCCAACATGTCTCCCATGTCAGTCACGATGATGTGTTTCGCGGGAATATTGTCAAGGATGGTTTGAAGGTGGTAGGCAAAGTTGGACAGGATCAAAACGGCTGAGACGCCGGCATCTTTGAACTGATACTCCATTTCGCGGGGCGTATAGAGTGGGTTGGTATTCACAACAATCAATCCCGCCTTCAATGCGCCGACAAAAGCAACCGGAAACTGAAGAAGGTTTGGCATTTGAATAGCGATGCGGTCTCCCTTTTTCAGACCTAAATCCTGAAGAAATGCAGCGAAGGAAGTCGAGAGCCGGTCTACCTCCGAAAAGGTCAACTTCCCTCCCATATTTTCAAACGCAACCTGGTCGGCGTACTTTTTGCTCGCTGTTTCAAAAAGCCCTATCAACGATTGATATTCAAGGGGACCAATTTCTCGGGGCGTACCTGCAGGATAATGCCTAAACCAGGGAAAGTCGTTCATGCCAGATAGATTCAAAATCCTAATTAGAAAAAAAATGGTGGTTTAGCAATCGTTTACTGAGATGTTATTGAAGTGATTTTACCCACCTTGGGAGTTGCTTGAAAAGACCGGACCCAATTCGCAAGGCGATTGTTGCCACGAAGACCCAAAGGCACGAAGAAATCAAGGATGGGCGACATCGGTTACTGACGGCAGGAGGAATCAAAACGAGGGCAATAAAAAAACCCGCCCTGAATTTCTTCAAGGCGGGTCTGATTGCTGTAGAGGGAGGGCTCGAACCTCCACGGAGAAGTTAGCTACAGGACAAAAACTAAAACACGTTAGTGGTCAATCCATTATCCTGCGTTTATCCTTTGATCCCCACCCCCGAGACAGGGGGGCTTGTCTGCCAATTTCAACACCCTACATCGTAAATAACTTCAACAAAGGAACGACTTAGTTGAAAATATGACAACAATTGTTATAAATATATATGTAATGTTTAATAATTATTCATAATATTGAGTTACCAGCTAGAATGTTGGCGATTTATGGGCAAGAATTATGAAATTGATAATACCGACCTTAAAATCCTGGAGATCCTGATGCAGGATGCCAAGAAGCCATTCACTGAGGTTGCAAAGAAGGTTTTTGTTTCACAAGGAACAGTCCATGTTCGAATGAACAAGATGGAAAAGGCCGGAATTGTTGAAAAGACGACCTTGAGGATTAACTATTCGAAACTAGGATACGACATTACAGCCTTTATCGGTATTTATCTGGAAAAGAGTGCATTATATGACAAAGTTCTGGCAAAGCTTAAAGAGATACCGGAGATCACCAATATCCACTATACAACGGGCAATTATTCAATGTTCCTGAAAATACACTGCAAGGACACCAATCATCTAAAGGAGGTATTGCACGATAAAATGCAGCAGGTGGAGGGGATCGATCGCACTGAGACGATCATATCCCTGGAAGAAAGCCTTGACCGCAGTCTGAAACTCGCCGACTAAATAAATTGATCTTTTAAGAACCTTAAAAATCGATTTTTGTTGTTATTTTTGAAGGTTATTTAAAATTAGTCTAAATAGGCTGCTTTTCATGAGCAAGGACAACCAGGTACTGGAACAATTCACCGCGAAGGAGTACGAGCACGGGTGGACGGTGGATCTTGAGGCCGACGAGGCGCCCAAGGGTCTCAGCGAAGACATTGTCCGATTTATTTCCACGAAGAAGAATGAACCCTTGTGGTTGCTGGAATGGCGCATGGAGGCATTCCGGAAATGGAGAAACATGACCGAGCCACGGTGGGCGAATGTTTCGCATCCACCGATCAATTACCAGGACATTATTTATTATTCCGCGCCCAAGAAAAAAAACCAGATCAACAACCTGGATGAAGTTGATCCCGAACTAATCAAGACGTTTGAGAAATTAGGTATCTCGTTGACAGAACAGAAACGCCTTACGGGTGTAGCCGTGGATGCTGTGATCGACAGCATTTCGGTTGCTACCACGTTCAAAGAAAAGCTTGCTGAAATGGGAATTATTTTCTGTTCTTTCAGCGAGGCTGTAAGAGAGCACGCGGAGTTGGTACGGAAATACCTGGGGTCGGTGGTGCCAATGCATGATAACTATTTTGCTGCGCTTAACTCGGCGGTATTTTCGGATGGTTCTTTTTGTTATATCCCAAAAGGTGTACGCTGTCCGATGGAACTATCGACCTACTTCAGGATCAATGCAGCTAATACCGGGCAATTTGAAAGAACCTTGATCGTGGCCGACGAGGGCTCTTACGTAAGTTACCTCGAGGGATGCACGGCTCCGATGCGGGATGAAAATCAACTGCACGCAGCGGTTGTGGAACTTTATGCCATGAAGGATGCTGAGATTAAATACTCAACTGTTCAAAATTGGTATCCTGGCAACAAAGAAGGAAAAGGCGGCATATACAATTTTGTGACAAAGCGCGGATTATGCGCCGGAGACCGTTCGAAAATATCCTGGACGCAGGTTGAAACCGGGTCTGCCATCACCTGGAAATATCCTTCCTGCATTTTGAAAGGCGATTATTCAGTTGGTGAATTCTATTCGGTGGCCGTTACCAACAACTATCAGCAGGCGGATACAGGGACCAAAATGACGCACATCGGCAAGAACACGCGCTCCCGGATCGTGTCCAAGGGCATCTCCGCAGGAAAATCACAAAACAGTTATCGCGGCCAGGTTCATGTCATGAAACGAGCATCTCAGGCACGAAACTTCTCTCAATGCGATTCGCTGCTGATGGGCGACCAATGCGGGGCTCATACGTTCCCTTATATCGATGTGGAGAATAGCACGGCCAAAATTGAACATGAAGCCACCACTTCAAAAATCGGTGAAGATCAGATATTCTATTGCTTGCAGCGTGGCATCAATGCAGAGGCGGCGGTTGCACTGATCGTTAGCGGATATGCCAAGGAGGTCTTGAACCAGCTTCCGATGGAGTTTGCCGTAGAGGCGCAGAAATTGTTGGCCCTTACGTTGGAAGGAAGCGTGGGGTAGTCGGTGATCGGTAATCAGTAGTCGGTAATCAGTAGTCGGTAGGTCAGAGCAATCAGCGTAATCAGTGTGCTCAGTGGTCAGCGTAATCAGTTTAATCAGCGGTCAAGATGTTAACGATAAAGAATTTACAAGCGAGGGTTGCCGATCAGCAAATACTGAATGGTATCAATCTCACCGTCAAGGAGGGAGAAATCCATGCAATCATGGGACCCAATGGCTCCGGCAAGAGCACGCTTGCTTCCGTGCTGGCTGGTCGCGAAGACTATGAGGTGACCGACGGAACCGTTGATTTTCTGGGAAAGGATCTATTGAAGTTGCAACCGGAGGAGCGGGCGCGCGAAGGTATTTTCATGGCGTTTCAATATCCCGTAGAAATACCCGGGGTGAGTACCATCAACTTTATGAAGACTGCCATCAATCAGATCCGGGAGCACCGGGGTCAGCAGGCATTGGATGCAGTGTCGTTCCTGGGCCTGATGAAAGAAAAAATGAAACTCGTGGGGATCGATCAATCCTTGCTAAACCGGTCATTGAACGAGGGGTTTTCCGGAGGAGAGAAAAAACGCAACGAGATCTTTCAAATGGCAATGTTGGAGCCAAAGCTTGCCATCCTGGATGAAACGGATTCAGGATTGGACATAGATGCGCTTCGCGTTGTTGCGAACGGGGTCAATAAATTGAGATCCAAAAACAACGCAATCATCGTTGTCACCCATTATCAGCGCCTGCTGGATTATATTATTCCTGATTTCGTTCATGTTTTGCACAATGGCAAAATCGTGAAGTCGGGGAAAAAGGAACTGGCGATCGAACTTGAAGCGAAAGGATACGATTGGATTAAAAATGAAGTTGCCGCTGTTTAAACAACCATGGAAGCAACCGCGACAGCCAACAATCTCAATCACGAAATAGTAGACGCATTCCGGGCGACCACGCTGGGCAATGAAAGACTCAGGGAAATAGCCATTGAGCATTTCGAGCAACTGGGCTTTCCTGGGACCAAAAGCGAAGAGTACCGCTTCACTCCAATAACGCGCAGTATCGAAAAGAATTTCGCGGTAAATCACTTTGCCGAAATTACGACATCATCCCTGGATGACATTACCCCTTTCCTGATCTCGTCTTATGAAACAAATTTGGTCGTCTTCCTCAACGGTCAATACCAGGAAAAACTTTCCAGCATCATCAGTCCAAAGGAACAGGTCATTGTGCAGTCGCTGCGGAGCGCGCTGGACGAAAGATCAGCCGTAGTCCTGAATCATTTTGCCAAGTTGGTGGATTCCAAAATGGATCCGTTCGCCGCCCTTAATACCGCTTTCTGGCACGACGGTGTTTTTATTCATGTGCCGAAACATGCCGTTGTTGAAAAGCCCATTGTGGTTCTCCACGTTCATGATGCCGGGCAGAATCCCGTTTTCAGCAAGAACCGTGTATTAATGATCATGGAAGAGTACAGCGAAGCCAGCATTCTCCTGAAATCGGACTCCATTGGCAATAATCCGGTCTTTAGTACCGTCGTGGAAGAAATTGAAGTAATGGAGAACGCAAGACTGAACTATTTCAAGATCCAAAATGATCAAGGCGCCTTACATCAGGTGACGAATACGATGATTCATCAAAATAACGCCAGCCGTGTAAACAGTTTTACATTTACCATGAACGGTCGCGTGATCAGGAACAACTTAAGTATTGCCATCGACGGAGAGCGCTGTGAATCACACTTCTACGGCCTTTATTTGTTGGACAAAAATACAATCGCCGACAACCACACGGTGGTGGACCATCGTAGACCCAATTCGTTTAGCAACGAATTGTATAAGGGTGTGATGGATGGAAGCAGCAAAGGAGTTTTTAATGGTAAAATTTATGTGAGGCCCTTTGCCCAAAAGACAAACGCATTTCAATCGAATAGAAATATTCTATTGAGCGACACGGCCAGCATCAACACCAAACCTCAACTTGAAATCTGGGCGGATGATGTGAAGTGTTCACACGGTTGTACCACCGGCCAACTCGATGAAGAGGCCTTATTTTATCTCCAGTCGAGGGGGATATCAAAACACTCCGCACAAGCCATGCTATTGTATGCCTTTGCGGGAGAAATCACTCAACCGGTGAAAGACGAAACATTGAAGAACTACCTTGATCAGCTCATTTCTGAAAGACTTCATAAATCACTTTAGTATGAGCACAC
>JBGPGZ010000138.1:0-9178 GCA_041484175.1 Cyclobacteriaceae bacterium
TGATGAAGTAATCATCGCCTACAACGAAGGGAAACTTTCCAAACACGCGATTGTTAAAGTACGCGTGTTGCTCAAAGACAAGAAGACGAATGAAATCGCCACACAGAAAATCGAAACGGTGGCGGGCCGGGTAATTTTCAACCAGGTCGTGCCGGAAGAGGTTGGCTTTGTGGATGAGTTATTGACGAAGAAGAAACTGCAGACCATTATCGCCGATGTCTTCAAGTATGCGGGTCAGGCCAAAACGGCCAAGTTCCTCGACGACATAAAAGATCTGGGCTTTCAAATGGCGTACAAGGGTGGCTTGTCGATGGGACTGGGAGATGTGAAAGTTCCTGAACAAAAAGAGAAGCTGGTGGCCGACGCGCAGAAAGAGGTCGACGCCGTGTGGAACAACTATATGATGGGTCTGATCACGGATAACGAACGCTACAATCAGGTGATCGATATCTGGACGCGTACCAACACGATGCTCACCAACACGCTGATGAAGCAATTGGAAGAAGATCAGCAGGGCTTCAACTCGATCTATATGATGATGCACTCCGGTGCGCGCGGCTCGCGGGAGCAGGTCCGCCAGTTAGGCGGTATGCGCGGCCTGATGGCGAAGCCACAAAAGAACCTGGCGGGATCCGTAGGTTCGATTATTGAGAATCCCATCCTTTCCAACTTCAAGGAAGGTCTGGATGTATTGGAATATTTTATTTCTACCCACGGCGCGCGGAAAGGGCTTGCTGACACGGCTTTGAAAACGGCCGATGCTGGCTACCTGACACGCCGGCTGGTGGACGTTGCACAGGATCTGGTGATCACCGAGGATGACTGTGGTACGTTGCGCGGATTAAAAGTAACCGCACTCAAGGACAATGAAGATATCGTTGAACCCTTGTCGGAACGCATTCTCGGCCGGGTGACCGTGCATGATGTTTACGATCCGATTACGGATGAATTAATTTGCCCCGCCAACGAAGAGATTACCGACGAGGTGGCAAAGCGAATTGAAGAGACGAGCATTGAAGAAGTAGAAATACGGTCTATCCTTACCTGCGAAACCAAAGTAGGCGGTTGTGCGAAGTGCTACGGCAGAAATCTTGCAACTGGCAAAATGGTACAGGCCGGCGAGGCCGTGGGCGTTATTGCAGCCCAGTCCATCGGAGAGCCTGGAACTCAGTTGACACTCCGTACCTTCCACGTAGGGGGCACGGCGTCGAACATTGCCGTTGAAGCAAATATCAAGGCAAAATTCGCAGGCGTGGTTGAGTTTGAAAGTATCCGCACTGTCGACACGATTGATAAGGATGGCATCAAGGTAAAGGTGGTAATGGGTCGTACCGGTGAGATCCGGATTTTGGATCAGGAAAAGGGCCGGGTACTGATCACCAACAACGTGCCATACGGTACATTCCTTCAGGTGAAGGACGGACAGAAGGTGGAAAAGGGTGACCAGCTCTGTTACTGGGATCCATACAACGCCGTGATCTTGTCTGAGTTTGACGGAGAAATCGAATTTGATGCGATTATCGAAGGGATCACCTTCAAGGAAGAATCCGATGAACAAACGGGTCACCGTGAAAAAGTGATCACCGATACCCGCGACAAGACAAAGAACCCGGCAATTATTGTTAAGGGCAAGGCCGACTCGAAAGGTTACAACATTCCTGTGGGTGCCCACTTGGCCGTAGAGGTAGGAGAGGCGATCAAAGCGGGACAAGTGCTCGCCAAGATCCCGCGTACAATGGGCAAGTCCAGGGATATCACTGGCGGTTTGCCACGGGTTACAGAATTGTTTGAAGCGCGGAATCCATCCAATCCCGCAGTTGTCAGCGAAATCGACGGGGTGGTGACCTACGGAGGTATCAAGCGCGGTAACCGTGAAATTTTTATTGAATCACGCGATGGTGTTCAAAAAAGATATTTGGTACCGCTGTCCAAACACATTTTGGTCCAGGACAATGACTTTGTGAAAGCAGGCCAGCCGCTGTCGGATGGCGCGATCACTCCTTCGGATATCCTGTCGATCAAAGGGCCGACGGCCGTTCAGGAATACCTGGTAAATGAAATTCAGGAAGTGTACCGCCTTCAAGGTGTAAAGATCAATGATAAGCACATCGAGTGTATCGTTAGTCAGATGATGCAGAAGGTGGAGATCATCGACTCGGGGGACACGACGTTCTTGCCGGGCGAATACGTTGACAAGTTTGAATTCAGGGAGGAGAATGACTCGGTTCTTGATAAGAAAGTGGTACTGGATTCCGGTGATTCGCAAAAGTTCAAGGTGGGTCAGATTGTCACGCCGCGTGAGCTTCGCGATGAGAATTCGGCGTTGAAACGGAAAGATCAGAAGATCGTTGACGTCCGCGATGCACTATCAGCGGTGTCCCGGCCAACGTTGCAGGGAATTACCCAGGCATCGCTGAAGACCGAAAGCTGGCTGTCGGCGGCTTCCTTCCAGGAGACGACGAAGGTGCTGAGCGAAGCTGCAATCCGCGGCAAGACGGACCGCCTCGTGGGGCTGAAAGAAAATGTGATTGTGGGTCACCTGATCCCTGCCGGAACAGGCCAGCGCAAGTTCAACAACCTGATCGTCGGATCGGAAGAGGAATACGATAAGTTGATGGAAGCGACTGCTCCTCAGAAGCCGAAGGAAAAGGAACTTCAGGATTAATTCTTACAACGCCCCTCTCCTCAGGGAGAGGGGCTTATTTAATGATCGGTTATGGCAAACGAAAAGGAAGTCCCTCCGCAGCAGAACCAGATCAATATCGAGCTATCGGAAGAGATCGCTGAAGGGATCTATTCCAATCTGGCTATGATCGCGCATTCAAACAGCGAATTTGTGATCGATTTTATCAGGCTGATGCCTGGTGTACCCAAAGCCAAGGTAAAATCAAGGATTGTCATCACCCCGGAGCACGCCAAAAGGTTACTATTTGCGCTCAAAGAAAACATTGAGAAATACGAGGCCTCTTTTGGGCCAATTAAAAGGACAGATGAATCCCCGAAATTCCCCATGAACTTTGGCGGAACGATCGGAGAAGCTTGAGAATCAGGCTGATTTAAAGGAAATAGGATGCAAAATTCTTGAAACAAGGTTTGGCATCCTATTTTTCTTTAGATACCTTTGCAGTCCTATTTTTAAGCGGTTTTAAAAGAAAATATAAATGCCTACCATTCAACAGCTTGTAAGGAAAGGAAGGAAGAAACTGACCTTCAAGTCAAAATCTCCGGCCCTGGATTCATCACCTCAGCGCCGCGGCGTGTGTACGCGTGTATACACCACGACTCCTAAAAAACCGAACTCTGCGATGAGAAAGGTGGCCCGTGTGCGACTCACCAACGGAAAAGAAGTGAATGCTTACATCCCTGGCGAAGGCCATAATCTCCAGGAGCACTCCATCGTGCTGATACGTGGTGGGAGGGTGAAGGATCTTCCTGGTGTTCGCTACCATATCATCCGCGGCGCATTGGATACGGCCGGCGTCAATGGCAGGCTTCAAAGCAGATCCAAATACGGTGCCAAGAGACCAAAAGCAGGCGCAGCTGCAGCCGCTGCTGCGAAGGCGGCCCCTACCGCTCCTAAGGCAAAATAATAATTTGATTGAATATTGAATCATGAGAAAATCAAAACCAAAGAAGAGATATCTCCTTCCGGATCCGAAGTTCAAAGACACCCTGGTCACCAAGTTTGTGAACTACATGATGGAACAGGGCAAGAAAAGCGTGGCCTACTCGATTTTTTATGACGCCATCGCGATCGTAGAAAAGAAAGTTGCCGGTGAACCGGGTCTCGATGTATGGAAGCGCGCAATGAACAATGTCATGCCGGCCGTAGAAGTGAAAAGCCGCCGCGTAGGGGGGGCCACCTTCCAGGTACCTGTAGAAATTCGCCCGGAGCGCAAGATCAATCTTAGCATCAAATGGTTGATTGATTATGCGCGCGCACGCGGCGAGAAGACCATGATGGATAAGTTGGCTGCCGAAATCATCGCCGCTTCCAAGGGCGAAGGAGCAGCAATCAAGAAAAAAGACGATACACACAGAATGGCGGAGGCGAACAAGGCCTTCTCACATTTCAGATTCTAACAGTTTTTTTAATACATGGCAAGGGATTTAAGATTCACCAGGAATATAGGGATTGCGGCTCACATTGACGCGGGTAAAACTACCACGACTGAGCGTATCTTATATTACTCCGGCGTGAACCACAAGATTGGTGAAGTTCATGATGGTGCTGCCACCATGGACTGGATGGAACAAGAACAGGAGAGAGGTATTACCATTACCTCGGCGGCTACGACAGTATATTGGAAATACAAGGGTAACGACTATCACGTTAACATTATTGATACACCTGGCCACGTAGATTTTACCGTCGAAGTCAACCGTTCCCTGAGGGTATTGGATGGGTTGGTTTTCTTGTTCAGCGCGGTGGACGGTGTGGAGCCTCAATCAGAGACCAACTGGCGCCTGGCTGACAACTACAAAGTGGCGCGGATCGGCTTCGTCAACAAAATGGACCGCGCCGGAGCTGACTTCCTGGAGGTGTGCAAGCAGGTAAAAGAAAAATTAGGCAGCAAAGCAGTTGCCCTTCAATTGCCACTCGGTGCCGAAGAAAACTTCAAAGGCGTAATTGATCTGGTGGGGAATCGCGGTATTATTTGGAATGAAACCGATAAGGGAATGACCTATCAAGAGGTGCCCATCCCGGTAGACATGGTTGAGGAAGCCAAGGAATACCGTGAGAAACTGCTGGAAGCCGTGGCGGAGGTGGATGAGACATTGATCGAAAAGTATTTCGAGGATCCGAATTCCATTACCGTGGCGGAAATATTAAAAGCATTGCGCGAAGCAACCGTCAGCATGAGGATTGTTCCGATGGTTTGTGGTTCTTCCTTCAAGAACAAGGGCGTGCAAACCATGCTCGACTACGTCATGGAATTGCTGCCGTCGCCGTTGGACAAAGACATCATTATTGGTACGGATCCGGATACGGGCGCTGAAGTAGAGATCAAACCGGATGAGAAGGAGCCTTTTGTAGCCCTGGCCTTCAAAATTGCGACTGACCCGTTTGTAGGACGTTTGTGCTTTATACGGGCTTATTCGGGTGTGTTGGAATCGGGTTCTTACGTTTATAATACGCGTTCCAATCAGAAGGAGCGCATCTCACGCGTCTTTCAGATGCACGCCAACAAGCAGAACCAGATTGACAGGCTGCCAGTAGGTGATATCGGGGCGGTGGTAGGCTTTAAAGATATTAAGACGGGTGATACGCTGTGCGACGAAAAGCGCCTGGTCGTGCTGGAATCGATGACGTTCCCTGAACCCGTTATTGGATATGCCATTGAACCGAAAAAGCAGGTGGATGCCGACAAGTTGGGCATGGCGATTTCCAAACTGGTGGAGGAAGATCCTACGTTGCGCGTGAATACCGATCATGAAACTGGTCAGGTTATTCTTCGGGGAATGGGTGAATTGCATCTTGAAATCATCATCGACCGACTTCGACGCGAATTCAAGGTGGAGATCAATCAGGGTGCACCGCAGGTGGCGTACAAAGAAAGGCTCACCAAATCGGTGGAACATAAAGAAGTTTATAAGAAGCAGACCGGCGGTCGCGGTAAGTTTGCCGATATCTTGTTTGAACTGGGTCCGCGTGAAGACGGATTGCCCGGACTGGAATTTGAAAATGACATTGTTGGGGGTGTTATCCCTCGTGAATTTATTCCATCGGTTGAGAAAGGATTTCTGCAGTCTATGACCAATGGACCGTTGGCAGGCTATCCGATCGATTCGATGAAAGTCAGACTCTTCCATGGATCCTATCACGACGTTGACTCCGACTCCTTATCGTTTGAACTGGCGGCCCGCATTGGTTTCAAGGAAGCGGCCAGGAAGTGCGGGCCTCAATTGCTCGAGCCCATTATGGCGGTAGAGGTGGTTTCTCCGGACGAATACACAGGCTCGGTAACGGGTGACTTAAACCGGAGAAGGGGTATCATGAAGGGCATGGACACCCGCGCAGGTGCTCAGGTGATCAAGGCAGATGTCCCATTGGCTGAACTTTTTGGATACGTAACCGACCTCAGAACGATCACATCAGGTAGGGCAGCAGCCTCCTTAACGTTCTCTCACTATGCCCCTGTGCCAAGGAACTTAGCAGAAAAAGTAATCGACGAAACAAAAGGCGCTGTCGCTGCCAAATAAGAAATATGAATCAGAAAATCAGGATAAAATTAAAGTCCTACGATCACAACCTGGTCGACAAGTCCTCGGAGAAGATTGTCAGGGCCGTGAAGGCGACCGGAGCCGTAGTAAGCGGTCCGATTCCGCTGCCGACCGAAAAGGAAAAGTTTACGGTATTGCGTTCGCCCCATGTGAACAAAAAAGCACGCGAGCAATTTCAGCTTTGCACCTACAAACGGCTGGTGGATATTTACTCCAACAGTGCGAAGACGGTAGATGCGTTGATGAAGCTGGAACTTCCCAGCGGAGTGGATGTTGAGATCAAGGTGTAGTTTAAGCGAAGAGTGATACATAAGACCCTGTTTCAGCGATGAGGCAGGGTTTTTTATTGGTGGCGGGAAATACGGCAGGTTAGAATAATGAACCCGGGTAATGATTTTATTTCGTCCCTACGGCACTTGGATTCAAACAAGTTGGTTTTTTTACCAATATTTCGGCCCTAACGGGCCTTTCTCCTTTTCTGCAAAGATCATACATGACTACTTCAGAGGATGAATCAAAGGTGTCGTCCCTCCGGGACGATAAATTTGTTATCGGCGTTTCTACAAATAGGTTGTCCCTAACGGGACAAGCTTTTGTCTATCTATATCATCGTGCATGCTGAACCACACGTGAACAAGCTTTTTGTGTACAGGCTTGCTTTGCTTCGGTAAGAAGCCAATTCCCAACCTGGATAACGGTCACAACACCTTATTTGACCTGTCCGTAAAAATAAAGCTGGTGCTCTGGCAGCAATTCCGGATGGGCTATCTTCACCAAATCCTTCAAGATAAGATCGGGTCTTAGATAACCAAGCTCCAAAAACTCGCTTCCGCCTTTAGACCCTTTTCGGGCATTGTATGTATAGATCTTTCCTTCTTGAAAGGGTTTGAATCGGGTATAACGCTCTTCCGCCGCTTTGATTTCAGCCAGGGATACAAACGCGCCAACTCCAATCCATAGATCCACATTTTTTGCCTTTTCATAAACCGATTCAAAACTCAGCTCGAGAAAACCATTCGACGGATCATCGCGCCAGAGATAATCGCACCCTGCATCGTTGAGCAACTTTCCGGCGTAGTTTTCTCCGCCCGGCAGAAACCAGGTGTCGCCATAGACGATGCCGCTCATAACGGTTGGTCTTATCGGGATGTCTTTGATCAGCGCTTGGGTCTTGAGGTACTCCAATTCAATCGTCCGGAAAACCGAATCGGCTTCCTTCTCTTTGTTGAAAAACAACGCCATGAACTTGATCCACTCGGCACGGCCCAGTGGGTGTTTCTCCAAATACTCCGCATTCACCACCACCGGCGTGCCCAACTCCTGAATTTTCCTGAGTTGACCTAAATCATTGTGCATCGTATACGCCATGACCATGGAGGGCCGGAGTTTCGCCAACAACTCCAGGTTCATCCCTTTATCAATGCCGAGGTCTTTTACCATCCCCGCATCGACACGCGCCCGCATTTTTTCGGAACTGATATAATCTGTCGTCGGAAAACCAATTAGTTTATCGGTTTCATTCAAATAGTCGAGCAGGGGAATATGGGTTGTGGAAGTGCAGACAATGCTTTCGAGCGGAATGATGATGACCGGAGTGGTTGGATCGTGTGCCGGAATGGCGGCTCCTTTTTGAACGAGCAGATAAGAATAGCCGGATTGAGCCCCTTGATAAGGAAACGCGACCTCCACCTCCTTATAACTGCCGTGATCTGCGACCTTGAAGCCCTTTGCATACCTGATCTCAAACGGTGCAGATTCGGTCCTGGCTACCGCTGTAGATTTCCTGTGGGAGTAAGTGCAACAGTTCAAAAGGGTGAATGACAAAAGAACGAGAACGGTGACTTTGTTCATAAGGCTGAGCTGATTTAGAAAGATTATGTCTTTTTCGTCTCCAATCGGAAACCTGATTAAATCTCGCAGATTTGAATGCCAATTTAAGTCAAAACAGCATAGAAGTTGATGCCATGAAAAGCACAGACCAAAATATGAAATGTCATACCGGGCAGGCACAGGCTATACTATGAAAGATAACTAATGCATGACCCGGTACCCCGTGGAAAGCCGCACGAAAGCATTTCATGGCTTCTTCTCCACGTTGATTTCTGCGGGGTCCCGGGTCAAAGCCCGGGATGACATTTCATAGTATGAGGTCATTCCCTCCCGTCGGTAATGTCGTCGAATCTTTGTGATGAACGCTATTATTTGTTCTTGAAATAAATTAATTAAGTTTACACCGGATTATTTGGTTCCCGCACGGTTACAACCTTGCGGGATGAAAAGGGAATACGGCAAGCCGTAGCTGTCCCCGCAACTGTGATCCACATTTGTCTGGCGAGCCAAGTGCCTGCAGGCAAATAAAGTTGCTGATACTCTAGCCACTGTACTTCACCTTATTTTACCTCTCCTCCGGAGAGGGCCAAGGGTGAGGCCGGGAAGGCGTCAGCAATGTGGAAAGCCAGGAGACCTGCCATCAATCCGACAATAAATCAGAGCTTTCGGGTGAAAGGCGATGGAACTTTCGAGCCTGTGCTCGTTTATTCCTTTTTTTACCAAAAGCTCATAGTAGTTCACTTTAAACAACAACTATGAGAATTTCATTTCCCTTTAGCACAGTTCCCTTGCTGTTGATCAAAATTGCAACCGCTTCCGATCTCTACGCGCAAAACGACACTCTTCGCTCACACACCCTTCAGGAAGTCGTCATATCGGCTTCCCGACAGGAAGAGCGAATCCTGGATGCGCCGAGAAGTATCACGGTCATTAATCGCGATAAGATTGAGAACTCCGTATATAACTCGGTGGGCGACCTTCTTGCAAAGCAACAAGGTGTTTATTTGGTGGGAACCAATCAGACGCCCGGCACAAACCAAAGCCTGTTTTTGCGCGGCGCCAACAGCAACCAGGTCGTCGTAATGATCGATGGCGTGCGCATCACCGATCCCTCCTCGCCAAA
>JBGPGZ010000139.1:0-9152 GCA_041484175.1 Cyclobacteriaceae bacterium
CGGAACGAGGATCGCGAGGAATTGTGCCAGGATGTGTTTCTTAAAGTCTATGAAAAGATCGGTGAGTTCAACTTTCAGTCCCGGCTCTCCACCTGGATCGCCACCATTGGTTATCGGCACGCCATCAATCATTTGCGGAAAAAAAAAATTAAAGCAAGTGATTTCCCTGAAGAGGAAAGCATAACTTCTCACTTTGTTTCAACCGACGATCCTGAACAAAGCCTGGAAGATCAGGATTTGGATAATATGGTGATGAGGCTGATCGATCAACTTCCGGTCCAGTACAAAACTGTGATAACCCTATACCACGTCGATGGCATGAGTTATCCTGAGATCGGTGCGGTAACCGGTATGCCCGACGGCACGGTAAAGAACTATCTTTTCCGCGCACGGAATTTGTTAAAAGAGAAAGTAAAGAAGTATCTTGGCAAAGAAGAAGTATTATGAACTATTCAGACGACGAATTGCAAGACAGGGTGGAAAAAGGTGTGGTGGACCCCACCGCCGATGCCAGGGCCTATCAAAAAATTTTTGACGCCCTGAAAAAGGAGCCCTATCATTTGCCTGATCATTTCGCTGACAAGGTAGTTGACCGTGCTCTGGCTCAGCGTGGTCTTTCAAAAGATTATTTTTGGTTTGGAATGGGCTTATTTTCTTTTGTTGTTGCCACCATTATCGCCATCCGGCTTACAGACTTTAATTTTAGTTTTGGTGCGCTCAAGTTTATCTCAGGTTATTCCGGACTGTTCACTTTCGCACTGGCCTTTATCCTCCTGATTCAATACATTGACAGGCAATTTATCAAAGGCAAAATGAGTGCCTGACCTGCTTTGTTGCCATTGATATAATTTCTGTCTCGATTCTGAAAAAATCGTTTACTTCGGGGACCAATAATCCCGGATTTTATGAATAAACGATTACCCTTGTTACTGCTGGCCATTTATTGTCTGAGCTTTTCATCCCGCGCCCAGGAGGAAAAAAAGGAAGCAAAAGCAGACACCACCAAGAAGGCGAAAAAAAAGAAAAAGGACCTGCCCCTCGAAATAGGCCGCCGGATACCCATTAAGACCACGGAAGGCACGTGGATGTCGCTGGACGTGAGTCCGGATGGTAAGACCGTTGCCTTTGATTTCCTTGGGGACATATACACCATCCCCATTGCCGGAGGCAAGGCACAGCCATTCACCAAAGGGATGGCGTTCGATTCGCATCCAAAATTCAGCCCGGATGGGACCAAACTTCTCTTCCTTTCTGACCGCAGCGGCGGTGAGAATGTGTGGTGGTTTTCGCTGGATAAGAAAGATTCCTTGCAAGTCACCAAAGGCAATATTGACCACTACCAATCGGCGGAGTGGACCCCCGATGGAAATTTTGTCGTCGGTGCGCGGGGCGTACGAAACCTTAAGTTGTGGATGTTCCATAAAGATGGCGGATCGGGTGCTCAACTCATCACCAAGCCCGACAATCTAAAGACCATAGAGCCCGCCTTTGGAAACGACGGTCGTTACATTTGGTTTTCACAACGTACTTCCGCCTGGAATTATAATGCACAGTTTCCTCAATATCAACTCGCCGTCTTTGACCGTGACAACGGAGAAATTGAGGTAAAGACTCAGCGCTATGGCTCTGCCTTTTCACCCACTCTTTCACCTGATGGAAAGTGGCTCGTACACGGCTCGCGTTACAACGATCAAACCGGATTGGTGTTGCGTGATCTGACGACCGGCGACGAAAAATGGCTGGCATATCCGGTCCAACGAGATGAACAAGAGTCCATCGCCCCGCTCGGAGTGCTGCCCGCTATGTCATTTACACCCGACAGCAAGGAAGTGGTGGCATCGTATGGGGGGAAATTCTACCGGATCCCGGTAGCTGGCGGTAACGCCGTTAACATTCCGTTCGAAATGGATACTGAATTCCTGATTGGCCCTCGCGTGGATTTCAAGTACCCTATCAAAGACGACAAGGATATGATTGTGACGCAAATAAGGGATGCTGCCATCTCTCCGGACGGGAAGCTGGTGGCATTCACCGCACTCAATCGACTT
Source organism: Cyclobacteriaceae bacterium (assembly GCA_041484175.1). Classification (GTDB taxonomy): domain Bacteria; phylum Bacteroidota; class Bacteroidia; order Cytophagales; family Cyclobacteriaceae; genus ELB16-189. The sequence goes on from JBGPGZ010000139.1 coordinate 2,049, forward strand.
TACACGGTCGACTTGCCAGCGGGCACACCGAAACGATTAACCGCCAATGATTTTACAGAAGCACAGCCCACATGGAGCCCGGATGGGTCCCAGCTCGCGTGGGTCACCTGGGAAAATAATGCGGGACATCTCTATAAAATGAATGTGAAGTTAAAAGGTGCGAAACCGATGCGACTTACTTCGTCACCGGGATTATATACTCAACCTGCCTGGTCCTATCAAGGTAATAAGATTGTTTTTCTCAGGGGCTCAACCCAGGTGTTCAAAGACGCTGCAGATCCGTTTTTTGCGCGCGGCCAGGAGGACCTTGTCTGGATTTCCGCCGACGGCGGAAATCCAAACCTGATCACAAAAGCAAAAGGACGTGGCAATCCGCACTTTGTAAAATCCGAAGATCGAATCTACTTATATAATGATCAAAAAGGACTTCTCTCCATTCGCTGGGACGGCACCGATGAAAAACAGCATTTGAAGGTAACTGGGATTCTAACCTACGGCTCGATCCTGAACGAAAATAATTGTCTGCTGAAAGAAATGGATACCGAGCCGCAGCGCGAACCTTCGAACGCGGATGTAGTGAAAATAGCTCCGGAAGGGGGCCAGGCCTTTGCGCAGATAAACAATGAAATTTATGTTGTAACCATCCCCAAGCTAGGCGGCGAAGTCCCCAAGATTTCCGTAGCCGAAGCAGACAAGGCGCAATTTCCATCGCGCAAGCTCACAAAGCTTGGCGGTGAATTCCCGACCTGGAGCAGCAATGGCAAGATCGTTTACTTCACGCTGGGCAATGCGCTATTCACCTACCAGCTTGATTCGGCCAAAGCAAAGGATGAAGAGTTAAAGAAAAAGAAGGCTGAAGAAGAAAAGAAGAAAGCTGACGGCAATAAAGAAGACGATAAAAAGGACGATGCCAAAAAAGACGAAGACGAAAAGAAAGAGGAAGGATACAGGCCTGGAGAATTGCGCATCAGGGTAACAGTACAAAAGGACGTCCCTGTTGGCAAGATCCTTTTACAAAATGCCCGCATCATTTCGATGAAAGGGGATGAAGTCATTGAAAATGGAGATCTACTCATTGAAAATGCGCGCATCATGCAAGTTGGCCCTGCCGGGTCCATTTCGGTCGATAATTCGGTCCGAAAGATGGACATGAAGGGAAAAACGATCCTGCCTGGATTTGTGGATACGCATGCTCACATGTGGCCAACATGGGGCATTCACAAATCCCAGGTGTGGATGTATGCTGCCAATCTTGCCTATGGTGTAACCACCACCCGAGATCCCCAAACCAGCACAACCGATGTACTCACCTATGGCGATATGGTTGAAACCGGTCAACTCATAGGCCCCCGAATCTATTCCACAGGCCCTGGAGTTGGCTACTGGGCATATAACTTAAAAGATTTCGATCAGGCAAAAGACATTTTGAAGCAATATTCGGAATACTACAATACGAAAACGATCAAGATGTATCTGACTGGAAATCGTCAGCACCGTCAGTGGATTATCCAGGCGGCCAAGGAACAAGGCTTGATGCCTACTACTGAAGGAGGGCTTGATTTCAAGTTGAATATGACCAACTTGATCGATGGCTATCCCGGACATGAACACGCCTTGCCAATTTATCCCCTCTATAAAGATGTGGTTACCGCCATTGCCGAAGCAAAGATGACCTACACTCCCACCCTCCTTGTAGCGTATGGTGGGCCTTGGGCTGAAAACTATTATTATGCCACAGAAAATGTTAATGGCGATCCGAAACTCAACCACTTCACGGTCAAGTCCGAACTGGATCAAAAATCAAGAAGAAGGCCGGGATGGTTTATGTATGAAGAACACGTATTTCCGGATCACGCAAAGTTTGTCAATGACCTTGTGAAGGCGGGTGGAAATGCGGGCGTTGGATCACATGGGCAGCTTCAAGGATTAGGATATCATTGGGAATTGTGGAGCATTGCTTCGGGCGGCATGAGTACGCACGATGCGTTGAAAGTAGCTACCATCCACGGTGCGAGGGCGTTGGGACTGGATGGTGACGTAGGGAGTATCGAGCCCGGTAAGCTCGCAGACCTCATTATTCTCGACAAAAATCCTCTTGAAAATATCCGTAATTCCAATTCGGTCAATAAAGTCATGAAGAACGGCAGGCTATACGACGGGAATACCTTGGATGAGATTTATCCGATCCTCCGCAAAGCCCCCGATTTTGCCAAGGATCAGGCTAAACCTGAAGGAGTGCCGGGGATTAATAGTCATTAGTGGAGCAACGCATGCATTTTCTTTGGAGTGCCAACTTGAGACTTTAGACATGAAACTTGGAACCGGTAATCAGTAATCGGTCGTCGGTAGCCGGTAATCGGTAAAAACGCACCGATCACCGGCTACCGTTCACCGATTACCTCTAGTTTAGTGGGCTTCAAGCCAATTCTTTCCAACTCCCACTTCTACTTCCATCGGTACTTCCAGGTGGACTGCGTTTTTCATTAATTCGATCACCTTGGGTTTGATGATATCCTGTTCATCCTTGTGCAGGTCGAAAACCAATTCGTCGTGAACCTGTAGAATCATTTTGGTCTTTAGTTTTTCTTTCTGCAGCCAGCTGTGAATATGGATCATTGCAATTTTGATAATGTCGGCCGCGCTGCCCTGGATGGGTGCGTTGATGGCATTGCGCTCGGCAAATCCACGCGTGGTAATATTGCGGGAATTGATGTCGCGCAGGTAGCGTCTTCTCCCCAGAATGGTTTCAACATATTCTTTTTCCCGCGCGTAATTGATGGACTCATCCATATAGCGTTTGATGCCGGGGAATTCCTTGAAATAGGATTCAATCATCTCACCGCCTTCGGTCCTCGAGATTCTCAGGTTCTGTGAAAGACCAAAGGCAGTACTCCCGTAAAGAATACCAAAGTTTACCTCCTTTGCCTTGCGCCTCATGTCTGGAGTCACTTTCTCGAGCGGAACCTTGAAAACCTTGGCTGCCGTCGTGGTGTGAATGTCACGCTTATTGCGGAAGGCTTCGATCATCGTTTCGTCCTTGGCAAAGGAAGCAGCTATTCGAAGTTCGATCTGCGAGTAGTCGGCTTACATAAACAGGAAGTCCTTGCTGCGCGGCACAAATGCTGCGCGTATCAGCCTTCCTTTTTCCGTACGGATGGGGATGTTTTGGAGATTGGGGTTGTTTGAACTCAACCTGCCGGTGGCTGCCACCGCCTGACGGTAATCCGTATGAATGCGGCCATCAAACCTGCTTACCATCTTCGGCAATGCATCTACGTAGGTAGAGCGAAGTTTCTCATACTCCCGGAAGTCAAGAATTTTTTTTGCAATATCGTGCTCTGATGCAAGCTTTTGTAGAACATCTTCTCCGGTCGCGTATTGGCCTGTCTTCGTTTTCTTGGCTTTGTCCAGCAGTTTCATTCTGTCAAAGAGCACTTCCCCAAGCTGCTTGGGCGACCCTATGTTGAATTCGACACCGGCGATGGCATAGATTTCTCTTTGTACTTGCTCGCTTTCTATCCTTAATGAATCGGACATTTTATTTAGCACCTCCTCATCCAGCCGAACGCCTTCAAACTCCATCGCCACCAATACGCTTACCAACGGCATCTCCACATCGCGCAGGAGGAGTGAATGGCGACGCGTTTCCAGTTCCTTTTGAAGTTTCTTCTTGAGTTGAAGAATTTGATCAACCCGCTCGCTAACCTTGTTTATTTCATTTTGCTCATCTCCACCCATTTGATAATTCAGAAATTGGTTGCAAAGAATGCCAAGGTCATGGGACGCCTCGGGCTCAATCAAATAGTGGGCCAGCATGGTGTCAAAAAGGGTCCCCTTCACCTCGATCCCGAATTTCTTCAGGGCCAGCATACCGGACTTCAGATTGTGTCCCGATTTTTTGATCTTCTCATCACCGAGCACACCGGCAAAATCGCGAAGTGCCGCCCCGGATGCATCGACAGCAATAAAATAGGATTCACCAGGGTTGGATGAAATGGCAAGACCGGTAAGGGTAAAATCAAAGTTGGGCGCTTCATCGGTGATCACCTCTAATGAAAATTCCTTTTGGCTTTTCAATTTTTCTGTAAGCTCGATCCGATCGCTGGCCTCCTCCAGAATCCTGTAATTGACTTGATCTAACCGTAAGTTTTTGATTTCGCTGCCTGACACAACCGCAGATGACAGCTCAGTTTCTCCACCGCCTCCAAACATGGATAGTTGTGAGCCTTTCGGGGACCCGGTGAGCGCCGTGGAAGCGGGTGACAAGTTGGTCGGTGAGAATATCCGTGGAATCATGGTCTTGAACTCCAGGTCTTCCAGAATGGGCTTCAGTTTCTCGGTATTCGGACCTGTGTAGGTAAGCTCTTCTTCGCTGAATGCCACCGGAACATCAAGGATAATCGTGGCCAGTTTTTTTGAAAGAAGCGCTTGTTCACCAAACTGTTCTACACGTTCTTTGAGCTTGCCTTTAAGCTCGCTCACATGGGCGATTACATTTTCGATCGTCCCATACTGTTTGATTAAGTCGGCGGCGGTCTTAGGGCCAACCCCCGGAATACCGGGAATATTATCAGAGGTATCGCCTTGTAAGCCGAGAATTTCGACTACCTGGGAAACGTTGCTGACGTCCCATTTCTCGCAAACTTCCTTGATACCAAGAATATCCACCGAATTTCCCATGTAGGCTGGCTTGTAGAGAAAGACATTTTCCTTTACCAACTGCCCATAGTCTTTGTCCGGCGTCATCATGTATACCGTAAAACCCTGTTGTGACGCCTGGAGGGCGAGGGTGCCGATCACGTCATCGGCCTCGTAACCATCCAATTCAAGAATAGGAATGTTAAAACCCCTGATGATCTCCTTCACTATTGGAATACCGTACTTGATGTCTTCGGGGGTTTCCTGGCGGTGGGCCTTGTATTCTTCAAAGATCTCATCGCGAAAAGTCGGGGCGGCTGTGTCGAAGGCAACGCCGATATGAGTTGGTGCTTGTTTTGTTAAGACTTCCACCAGGGTATTGGTGAATCCAAATGGAACCGATGTATTAATTCCTTTCGAATTGATCCTGGGGTTTTTCATGAATGCAAAATGCGCGCGATAAATAAGTGCGTAGGCGTCGAGGAGGAATAGTTTTTTCGCGGGTTGAGTCATGTGGCGAAGGTAGAAAGAAGCCAGCCAAGTGTAAACACCCAGAAGTCTTTTAGTCTTCTTTTCTTTTTCCCAAAAACTCAGTAACTCGAGTGAAATAACAAGTGCCATGTCTACTCCCTTAACCCAATTTTACAAATGGGAGCGCGAAAGCCCCGGCAACATTTTTTTCCGTCAGCCGATCAACGGGCAGTGGCATAACTACACATATCAAGAGGCGGCCAACGAAATCCGGAGAATTGCATCTGCGTTGACAGCTCTTCAATTTCCCCCTCAGAGCAACATTGCGATTCTCTCCAAAAACTGCGCACATTGGATCATGGCTGACTTAGCCATCTGGATGGCAGGGCATGTGTCCGTGCCACTTTACCCGACTCTGACAGCATCTACCATTCGACTCATCCTGGACCACTGCGAGGCGAAGGCGATTTTTCTTGGAAAACTGGACGATTTCGTAAAGCAACGGGATGGAATTCCCAACCAAGTTCATAAGATAAGTTTTCCCTTTTACGGAATCACAGAAGGCGATCGATGGGATGAGCTTCTGCAACGCCATCAGCCCTTAAAAAATGATTTCGACCCTGAACCTTCAGCGCTCGCCACCATCAAGTATACATCTGGAACAACAGGCCATCCCAAGGGAGTGATGTTGAATTTTGGAAATATTGACTATGTAATTGACCATGCCCTTCAAGGATTTCAATTGAAGCCTTCTCACGAGCGGTTTTTTTCCTACCTGCCGCTCAGTCATATCGCCGAACGTGCGCTCGTGGAAATGGGTGCGTTGTATACGGGATCAACCATTTCATTTTCCGAATCGCTCGAAAAATTTCCAGAGAATCTGATGAAAACCAGGCCCACCGTATTTCTTGCCGTACCACGCATTTGGGCCAAGTTCCAGGAAAAAATCCTTCAGAAGATGCCGCAAGAAAAAATAGATCGCATCCTCAGCATTCCGCTCGTGTCCCTGGCATTTAAGTGGATGATCCGGAAACGAATGGGTCTGTCAAGAGCCAAATGGATTCTTTGCGGAGCGGCTCCGATTTCAATAACCTTATTGGAGTGGTTCAGCAAAATGGGCATCGTGATTCACGAAGTTTACGGAATGACCGAAAATCAGGCTTACTCACACATCAACCTTCATCAAATAAAATTTGGCACTGTCGGGAAAGCCTGGCCGGACGTTGAAGTGAAGATTACCGAAGAAGGAGAAATCCTCACAAAACATCCCGGCCTGATGAGGGGGTATTATAAGGAGCCTGCCATGACGGCCGAAGTGTTTACGGCCGATGGGTTCCTGAAAACCGGCGATGAAGGCAAAGTCGATAACGAAGGATTCCTCACATTGACCGGACGCGTTAAGGACCTGTTCAAAACTGACAAGGGAAAATATATTGCTCCGTCCCCGATTGAACTCATATTGTCGGTAAACGCAGACATTGAACAGGTGTGCGTCGTGGGCATGGGCATACCCCAACCCATTGCTTTGATCACCCTCTCTGTTTACGCAAAGGCCAAATCAAAAAAAGAAATCATAGAGAGTCTGTCGGAAAGCCTGATTCGGGCAAATCAGGTTCTGGAATCTTATGAAAAGTTGGCCAAGGCAGTCGTTTTACAGCGAGACTGGACTGTCGAAAATGGCCTCATGACCCCGACCTTAAAAGTAAAACGCAATGAACTGGAAAGAATCCATTTGCCAAAGTACCCAATCTGGTTCCGGGAAGACGGAGTCGTGACTTGGGAATAAATCTTGTCATGAGTCATTGGTCATTAGTCATTGCGAGCGCGGAGCAAGTCCGGTAAATACGGTATGAACTTGAGGAGTTGCTGATAATGACCAATGACCAATGACCAATAACTATTTAAGCCTTGCCTTAAAAAATTCAACCGTATTTTTGTACGCATCCTTGTAAGCCGATTCATTAAACTTGCCCAACGGGTTGCTTGGGTTTGCAA
>JBGPGZ010000140.1:0-9095 GCA_041484175.1 Cyclobacteriaceae bacterium
GACCAATGACTAATGACCAAGGCCCAAAGCCTAATGACTAAGGCCAAAGGCCCAAGAAATGAAGATCATCGATAAATATATACTGAAGAAGATCCTTTCCACATTTTTCTTTGTGGTCCTGATACTGGTGGCAATTATCGTGGTCATAGATATTGCCGAAAAAATGGACAAGTTTTCAAAGAACAACCTGAGCAGTGCTACCATTTTCGGATATTATCTCGATTTTGTTCCATGGGTGGCAGGCCTGATCACACCCATTACTGTTTTTATTGCTATTGTGTATGTCACCTCGCGCATGGCAGCCCATACTGAGATCATTGCCATCTTGTGCAGCGGCGTAAGTTTCAAGAGATTGTTGCTTCCCTATTTTATCGGGTCACTCGTCATCGCTGTTATCAGCTTTGTTCTCAACGGCTGGATAATACCTCAATCCAATCGCTCCCGGCTGGCATTCGAGATGCAATACTTTAACAGCCGGTATTATTTTGACAAGCGCAATGTGCATATGCAGGTCGAGCCGAACATATATCTCTTTATTCAAAATTTTAACAATCAATCCAATACGGGCTACCAGTTTACCCTCGAACGCTTTGAGAACGATCAGTTGATGGAAAAACTTTCAGCTGACAATATTCAATGGGACTCCACCAAACAAAAATGGATCCTCCGGTACTGGAAAATTAAACACATCCATGATATTTTTCAGATGAACCACGCCACGGCCGCGGAAACAAAACTGCTGTCGGGACAAAGCATGGATACTACCCTGGCCATTTCGCCAAAGGATTTTGAGAATGAGGAACGCAAATTTGACGGCATGACCATCAATGAGTTGAGCGAGTACATTGCCAAGTTAAAATTTCGTGGCTCGACCGGCGTAGAGGCCTATGAGGTAGAAAAGCAAATCCGCTTTTCGTCGCCATTCACGATTTTTGTTTTGGTTTTCATGGGGGTCATTGTTTCTTCACGCAAGAACCGGGGGGGTACCGGATTTCAAATTGCGCTCGGCTTTTTGCTCTCGTTTGTGTTTATCCTCTTTTTTATGATGGCGCGCACCTTTGCCGAGGCTGGTTCGCTGGCACCCCTCTTTGCGGCGTGGCTTCCCAACATTGTCTTTGGCATCATCTCGGCTGCCATGTATAAATATGTACCGCGATGATGGCCTCGGCCTCGGATTATCTGAAACTCCACTTCATCGTTTTCCTTTGGGGATTTACAGCAGTTCTTGGCAAACTGGTCGTACTCCCTCCCGTTGAAATGGTCTTTTACCGGAGTTTGCTGGCGGCCCTGGGGATGGGTGCTTTGATTGTGATGTTTCGAAGTTCGTTGAGAGTCGCGCCGACTGATTTGATCAAATTAATTTTGACCGGGTTCATTGTGGCAATTCACTGGATTGCCTTTTTCGGCGCTGGCCGCGTGGCCAATCCCTCCACCAGCTTGGTCGGTTTTGCCACCTGCTCCTTGTGGGCCGCATTGATAGAACCGGTCGCCAAAGGAAAAAAAATAAAACCACTGGAAATCGGATTGGGACTTGTTGTTGTAAGCGGATTGTACATTATTTTTTCATTTGATTTTCAATACAAGCTTGGGCTATTCCTCGGAATCATTTCTGGACTCACCCAGGCCCTGTTCGGCGTGATCAATTCTAAATTGGTTTCAAGAGTAAACGCTTATTCCATTACCTTTTACGAGATGACCGGTGCTTGTTTGGGCATCATTTTATTTTTTCCTTTTTATGTTCTCACATGGGCACCTGGCCATCAATTGAATCTTAATCCTGCCCCGATGGATTGGGTCTACATTGCATTAATGGCCTGGGCCTGCTCGGTTTATGCTTACTCTGTCTCCATCAATCTATCCAAGCGACTTTCTGTATTCTTTATTCAGCTTACCCTGAACCTTGAGCCGTTGTATGGCATCCTCCTTGCATTGCTCGTGTTTGGCGAAAAGGAAGTCATGGGTCCAAATTTTTATGTGGGGGCCTTCGTCATCTTATCAGCTGTGGTAGTGTATCCTTTTTTGAAAAAAAGAAATGAATCGATCGGGTCATTAGGCTAGTTCGCCGGCCCAGTATTGCATTCCCTGAAAGAATTTTTGAAAATCGCCCCCTTGTTCAAACAAGCCGTATACCGATGAGCCCGACCCGCTCATGGCGGCATAGACAGCACCGAGTTCATATAACTTTTCCTTGATCGAATGCAGGTTTGGATGGGTGGAGAAAACCGGCACTTCGAAATCATTAAAAAGCCTGCCTTTCCATTCATCGAGGGGTCGCTGCAAAATTTCCGCCAAACCAGTCACGGTTTGCCCGGGGGTCACCACTTGATAGGCCTCCCTGGTGGAAACATGAATGTCCGGCTTGACCAGGATCAGGAATTTTCCTCGTAGGTGAACGGAAAGCGGTGTCAGGATTTCTCCCCGACCGCTTCCGAGCATCGGCTTTGGGTCAATAAAAAAGGGACAATCGCTTCCCAGGCGGCTGGCATAGGATTGAAGTTTCTCAACGCTGATTCCGAGCGAAAAAATCCTGTTCAATCCGGTAAGGGTATAAGCCGCATCCGAGGAGCCGCCCCCCAAAACCAGCTCCTGGCGGAATTATCTTGTGCAAGTGAAGTTGGACCGGTGGAATTTTGAAATCCTCCTTTGCCAGCCAGTAAGCCTTCCGGCATAGATTGTCTTCCTCCTTTCCTGCAATAGGCGATCCCGAGAATGTCAAGGAGAGCTTGTCGGAAGGAATGATTTCCAGTATATCCGTCCACGGAACTGGATAAAAACAAGTTTCGATTTCATGATAGCCATCGGGGCGCTTACTCAATACATTGAGTCCAAGATTGATTTTGCAGGGGGGAAATAGCACCATGGATGGCCCGGATCCAGCATCAATTACTTGGAAAGTCGGTCAATTAATTCTTGCGTAATTCCTGAACTCGAGAACCCTCCGTCGTGCATGAGGTTTTGCATGGTGACCATCCGGGTTAGGTCCGAGAACATCACCACGATATAATCAGCGCAATCCTCGGCGGATGCATTGCCCAGCGGCGACATCATTTGTGCAAAATCAAAAAACACATCAAAACCTGCAATGCCAGCACCCGCTGTTGTTCGCGTAGGGGATTGCGAAATCGTATTGACCCGGACCTTTTTTAGCTTGCCAAAACGAGCACCGTAACTCCGCGCGATGGATTCAAGCATGGCCTTGGCTTGTGCCATATCGGTATAATCCGGATAGGAGCGCTGCGCTGCAATGTAGGTAAGCGCCACGATTGACCCCCATTCGTTCATGGCATCGAGTTTTTCGGCAGCTTGCATCACTTTGTGAAACGACAAGGCAGAGATATCGATGGTCTTCAGATACCATTCATAATTCATGTCGCCATACGCCTTTCCCTTCCTGATATTTGGGCTTTGGCCTATGGAATGGAGAACAAAATCAATCTTACCCCCCAGGACATCCAGCGATTTTGCATAAAGGTTAGTGAGATCCTGCTCGGAAGTCGCGTCAGCGGGGATGATCTGGGCACCACATTGGGCGGCCAATTCGTTGATTTTGCCAAGGCGCATCGCAATTGGTGCATTGGTGAGTGTAAAAAGACCACCTTCCTCCTTCACTTTTAGTGCCGTTTTCCAGGCAATCGAATTCTCATCCAGGGCCCCGAATATGATTCCGCGTTTACCTTTTAATAGATTGTAAGCCATAAAATTGAGTTAATCCATGTTGCGCAATATTACAAATAGTCGGGTAATCGGCGAACAAGGGCTAAAATTTCGTGTCCCGATAGCCTAGTAAGCCAAGAAATTTATACATTTAACGACCTCAAACCCAACTCTGTAGTATGGAAAACAATGTCAATTTCTTCGAATCATGGGACGACTACATGATCTTTGGCGGCTTTACATTTATTGGAATTGCTGCTCTTATTTTACTTTATCACGAATTCAGGATCATGATGATAAAGGATCTCAAAGAGAGATACGATTATGTAAACAACCATGAGATTCAATATTTCTGGTATGCCTTTTTTGCTGTCATCCTGGCCGGTGCTCTTTTTGGCAATACCGTGGCCACGGAAAAGATCATCCATCGCGGCATACTTTGGTTTTACGTGAGGTTATTTATCACCACCAGCTTCGCAATCATCGCCTACTTCGTTTTTTACAGCATGGTGCGCATCTACTATCCCCGTTCTGTGGAAAAACGCCTGAAAAAACTCCGCAACAAACCCCGGATTTCCCCCGCTGGAAACTTTATGCGCAAACTCAGTGAGCAAGAAGAGGATGCTCATTTGGATGCAAGCCAGATAGCAGAAGAAAGCGGTGGCGTTCATTCGGTTGATTATGATGTGTGGATTGATGATAAGACCGGCCTTAAGAAAGTTGAAAAATACCTGAGCTACCAGCATACGGAGGAGTGTCCGAATTGCGGATTCTTCACGATGAAAATCGACGTTGAAGAAATTGAGAAGGCGCCCACCGCAACAGAAGCCGGACTCCTTGCCAAGCACTACCAATGCAGTTACTGCAGTCACCGCGAAATCAAAGAAGTCACGCTATCCGCATTATCTGCAAACGTCAAATAGTCAACTGCCTTTCCTTGCTTCGCTACAGGAAGAAATAGGTAACTCCTATTAACCCTTCCTGAATGGAATCCTATGCGCTACATCGAAAAATCCCAACTTAGCCCTTCAACACTTAAACACTTTTACACTTTAACACTTAAGCACTGTAACCCTTATCCAGCCATTTAATGGGACTCAGCAAACCGGCAGACGCTCCGATTGGCATTTTTGACAGCGGCATTGGGGGGCTTACAGTGGCACACGCTATCCGCGAGCGATTGCCGCAGGAGAGCATCGTTTATTTTGGCGACACAGCCCACCTCCCCTATGGAGATAAATCGGAGGCATCGATCCAGGCGTATTCGGTCAAGATCGCCGATGTTCTGCTCAAAAAAGGATGCAAGGTCATTGTCATTGCCTGCAACTCAGCAAGTTCGGCAGCCTATGAACTCCTGACCGAATACGTCCGGAAGGACGCCAAAGTGATCAATGTGATCGACCCGATGGTTGAACTGGTATGCCATCAGTTCCCTCATCAGCGCATAGGGTTAATTGGCACAAAACGAACCGTACAATCCGGGATTTATGAAAAAAAAATCAAGGAGTCAAAGAGCGGAATCACCCTGCGATCGCTTGCTACGCCGCTGCTTGCCCCTATGATTGAAGAGGGCTATTTTAATAACAGGATCAGCCATGAAATCATTGAAGAATATCTGTTCCACCCCATTCTCCAGGGGATTGACGCACTGATCCTTGCCTGTACGCACTACCCGATGATCAAGAATGAAATAGCCTCCTTTTACCAGGGTAAAGTGAAGACGCTTGATTCCTCCGAAGTGGTTGCCCAGGCCCTGGAGGGATATCTAAAACAAGAGGATTTGCTCAATACATCACCTCCCCGCGACACGTTTCTGGTCTCTGATTATACCGAGTCCTTTGAAGCTTCAACGCGTATCTTTTTCCAAAAAATGGTCCATCTGGAGAAGTACCCGCTATGGACGTGAAGGCCCCTTCATGTAGGTTTTTCAATTATTTTTGATATTTTACTACCATTTAATTGACCATTTTTGGAAACTATGGTCTAAATATCCTGAGCGTTGTCAACGATCGTTTTCATATTGCCCTTCCTGATTGGTTACACCATCCTGGTTATTTATGCCGAGCGGAAGATATCTGCCTTTATGCAAGACCGGCTCGGCCCGATGGAGGTGGGCTATTATGGAATGCTGCAAACGGTAGCTGATCTTGTCAAATTGATCCAAAAAGAGGATATTGTTCCATCTGCCGCAGATAGAAAACTGTTTAAGCTTGGTCCACTCCTCATTTTTGGTGCCGTTTTCACGGGATTTGCGTTTGTGCCCTTGTCCTCCTCGTGGACCGGGTCGACCCTCTCTTCGGGGGTATTCTTTCTTTTGGCGATCATTTCCCTCGATGTGATCGGAATGGTGGTGGCCGGATGGAGTTCCAACAATAAGTACAGCACACTGGGAACATTGCGTTCGGCAGCACAGATTATTTCTTACGAAGTTCCGTTGGGATTGTCGGTAGTATGTGCCTGTATGGTCTGCCAGAGTCTTGATCTTCAGGAGATATCCTACCAGCAGGGGATTTTGTTTCAGCAGTGGCCGGGACTTGAAAAAGAACAGAATTTTTTTCTGGGTGTTAGAGCCTGGGATCTGGAAACAACGGCGGTGGGCGGATTTCTGACATGGAATATTTTCAGAATGCCCCTTTTATTCTTCGCCTGGATCATCTTTTTTATCGCTTCATTGGCCGAGAGTAACCGCGCTCCCTTTGATTTACCCGAAGCAGAGTCGGAATTGGTGGCTGGCTTTCAAACAGAGTATTCCGGTTTTCGATGGGCCGTCATTATGCTGGCGGAATATGCCATGATGCTGCTGGTTAGTTTTGTGGGAGTCATTTTGTTTTGGGGCAGTTGGAATACACCGTTGCCGAATATAGGATCGTTCTATCTTGCGGAGTGGACCACCGGCCCTGCATGGGGGACCTTCTGGTTGATTTCAAAAACATGGGTGATGGTGGTAATTCAGATTTGGATCCGCTGGACTTTCCCTCGGCTGAGGGTTGACCAGCTAATGACACTGGGCTGGAAATTTCTGACCCCGGCAGCACTGGGATTAGTTATTATGACAGGGTGTTGGAAAATATTTATTTCGTGATGCAAAAAATTAAAGCCGGGTTCATTGTTATTTTTCTCTTGGCATTCGTTTCGGTCGGCCGCAGCCAATCGGTCCTGGATAGCCTGGAGTCTGTCTTGTCGGGCACCACTTCGGATTCGCTGCGCGTCCGCCTTCTGCTGACGCTATCTTCCAAATTCCAGTACATCGATTTCAGCAAGGCTGAAAGTTATGCCGAACGGGCCTTGAAAATTGCGGAAGAAAAGAATTGGGGGTGGGCTAAAGTGAAGAGTTATGAACATACGGCCGTATTGGCGAGAACCACGGGCAACTACACCAAGGCATTAAAGTATGATAATCTCGAATTGCAGGAGGCGATCACGGAAAACGACAGCCTGGCCATCTCCGCGGGTTTAAATTATATGGGCTACGACTACGGTGATTTGGGTGAATACGACGAGGCTTACTATTATTTTACGCAATCCTTCAGGGTAGCCCGTCAACGAAAAGACTCACTGAAAATGGCGATTGCCTTACATAATGTAGGTTCTGTTTTCAAAGAGTTAGGTCAATATGATGTCGCCATCGACCACCTTGAACTGAGCAACAAAATCAGTGAGAAAATCGGGGATCTGGACGGCCGGGCTTTCTACCTGGATGAACTGGGGGATGTGTACCTGCGGAAACATGAGTTTGAAAAAGCGGAAGAAGCGCTTGTCACCTCTCTCCACCAGTCGCGCGAAAAGAATATCCCCGATCTGGAGCCCCGCACATTGTCAAAACTTGCCCGGCTTTATTTTTTGAAAGACGAGCTGATCAAGGCGTCGCTGTATTATGATTCGGCCGCCTCGCTGAATAAGAAAACGGATAACGATTTCGGGCTAGCTGAAAACAATCTCGGAAAGGGTGAGGTGCTGATGCAACAAGGAAGGTACGAAGATGCGCTCCGGGCGATCGAAGAGAGTCTAAGTGCGGCAAAAGAGCTGAACGCCCGCAAAATGGAAAGCGAATGTTACAACCAGCTATCCGTTCTGGCTGAGAAAAAAGGCGATTTCAAAAAGTCGCTTGAATACTATAAGAACTTCAAGATCCTTAGCGACAGCTTATTCGGCCAGGAAATGATTGAAAAACTATTCCAAAATCAACTGCGTTTTGAAACCGAAACCAAGGATTTCGAAATCGCGTCGCTCAGTCAGGCCAAAGCAAAGCGCGATTCGGAGATCAAGAAGCAAGAGTTTATACGCAATATCTTAGTCGTCGTCCTTGCCTTAACGGCCATCCTGCTCTTCACCATCTACCGGAGCGGGCAAAGAAGGATTGAGATCAATAAGTTGCTCCTGAAGCACCAGGATGAGATCAAGGCCAGAAGCGTGGAGTTGGAACAACTCAACCAGGTAAAGGACAAATTCTTTTCCATTATTTCCCATGACCTCCGCTCACCGATGAATGCCTTGTCCGGCATTCTCAACCTGTTGGGGGGTCAGAATCTGAAACCCGAAGAGTTCACACGCTTAACCGGAGAACTCAGGATCCAGTTTAACCACACCAAGGCGTTGATCAATAACCTCCTTGATTGGGCGCTTTTGCAAATGGACAAACTCACTACCCGGCCGGAAAAGGTTGAATTGCGGAATTTGGTAGAGGAGATCTTCAAGATGTTGAACTCCCTTCATCTGAAAGATACAAAGCTGCTTAATCAGATTATCCCCGGGACCTATGCCTTTGCAGACTTGAATATGATCAATCTGGTCTTTCGCAACCTGATCCTGAACGGAATCAAATTTACAGAAACGGGTGGCGAGATTACGGTAAATGCCAAGGACAGCGGTGACATGTACACCATTGCCATCAGCGACAACGGTGTCGGCATCAGCCCGGAAATCCAAAAAATATTATTTGAAAAGACCTCCGGGTACTCCACGCGCGGAACTGCAAATGAAAAAGGAACAGGTCTGGGGTTGATCCTTTGCAAGGAGTTTGTTGAAAAAAATGGCGGCAAGATCTGGCTCCAAAGTGAGGAGGGAAAAGGTAGTACCTTCTTCTTTACGGTCAAAAAAGGTTAACTACCGATCCTTCAGGCCCATCCATTTCAAAAAAAGGCCGACAGTTTTGCCATGGCGCATTTAATTCTATTTTTGATTCGGTGAAATCAAAGACCTCTTACTGGGATTTGTTCAGGAGTGCTGTACAAACACTTTTGCAGGGATTGGCGCTTACCTTTTCGCACCTGCTCAAATCGGGTAAAAGCAGAAGCCAATCTTCCATTCAACATGCTGATTACTTCGCGCACCAGGAAGGCATTGCCACCGTCCAGTATCCCCACGAGACTATTCCCCTCCCCGACATCGGCCGCTATCAATTGCATAATGAAATCGACGATTGTATCGTCTGCGACAAGTGC
>JBGPGZ010000141.1:0-9036 GCA_041484175.1 Cyclobacteriaceae bacterium
GCTTCGGGCACATCCTCAGTTATTCCCGCTGCCAGCCAACACTCTTTCTCCGCAGAGAGAGTCTCCGCTTCGGGACTCTGCGGCAAACCCTCACTCAATGCCGTCAAAACCCAAAGATTGCTGTCCAATTTTCCTGACATAGTCTCTGTGCCTCGCTGCCTTTTGGCGGATTCATTTTACATTTCTTCTGCGCAGCGTTTCCACCCGGGACGCTGCGACACACCCTAACAAATAGGAAATGTTTAGACCATGCGTGTAAGAAGAGCAATAAGTGATTACGATGGGATATATTTTATCACCTTCACCTGCGCACGATGGATTCATTTGTTTGAAGAAGCCGATGGCTATGATTTGGTTTATGAATGGTTTGACCTTTTAAAAAACAAAGGGCATTTTATCACAGGATATGTCATCATGCCCAATCACTTGCACGCCCTTCTCGCATTCAGAAATACCAAGGGTCAATCCATTAATTCCATCATTGGGAACGGCAAACGCTTTATAGCTTATGATTTGGTAAACAATCTGAAAAACAGGAGTAAAAATGAAAGGCTGGATCAATTGTCTTCCTTTGTCAATCAAACTGATAGGAAGAGAGAAAAGTTGCATGAAGTTTTTGAGCCTTCCTTTGACTGGAAGGAATGCACGGGCAATAAGTTTATTGAGCAGAAGTTGAATTATATGCATGAAAATCCTTGCCGAGGCAAGTGGAGTTTGGCAATTGAACCGGCGATGTATAGACACAGCTCGGCGAAGTATTATCTCACAGGTGTTCAAGGAGAATATCCAGTAACCAATTACACTGATTTGGAAGACATTGATTTGACAATACCGGGATGAGCATGGTTTTGAAGATAGTTTAGCAGAGTGGTGCAGAGAACCGCAGAGTCCCGAGGCGGAGACTCTGCGGGGAAGGGTACCCGAGGGCGGAGACTCTGCGGAGAAGGAGTAGGCGGAGAAGGAATCCAATGATTGGAAAATTGTCATTGGAAAAGATCAGGCACTGTATTCAATAGCGCTTTGTGATATTCCTGGAAACTATCCAAATCATTGTGAGTGCCTCGCTGAATTATGACTTTCATTTTCTTGCCGGTGAATTTCTCAAATAAGGTGTCTGTGTGGGATACCGGTATTAGTGAATCTTCGGCCCCGTGAAAGAATAGAATGGGACTGCTTACAGCGTTAACCTTGTCAATGTTATTAAAATGAAATTTCAGAAAAAGAGATGGAAGCAGAAATGGAACTTTTTGATTCGCTAATTTCTTTAAACTGGTATAGGGCGCTTCCAGAATGAGCCCCTTGGTTTCGTGCCTGCTTGCCAGTTCAACGGCAACACCGGTCCCGATCGATCTTCCATAAATAATGATGTTCTTTGGCAAGAATCCCTTTTCATGAATCAGGAACTGGTAGGCTGCCTCGGCGTCTTCGTATAGACCGCTTTCAGTTATTGTTCCTGTGCTTTTTCCATACCCGCGGTAGTCAATAATAAGAAAGTTGTACCCAATGTTGGTAAAGTCTTGAGAAACAAACTGCCAGCTGCTCAAGTCCCCGGCATTGCCGTGAAAATAAAGGATTACGTCATCCTTATTGCCCTGGTAAAAGAGGGCATTGATTCTCTCTCCATCTTTTGTTTGAAGAAATACTTCATTACCATTTTCGCCGAGTTCAAATTTGAAGTCCTCTGACAACTTCCCAGGATAGAAGATCAATTTTGTTTGCAGGGAGAATCCAACCATGATTACGGCGAAGAAAGTTAAAAAGACTGCGCTAGCAATGACCCTGGAGAACTTTATTTATCTACTTTTCCTGAACCCATCATCGATCATACCCGCTTCAAAGAAAAGGGCCCGCAGTTGTCTTTCATTGATTTCATCGATTGATCTGAAATACATGCAATAGACTTGCTTTCGGCCTTCCGCAAGAAGGGCCCCGTCCTCATTTGCCATCCGGTTTCCCTGGCAGAACGCCAGTCCAACAGCCTTGTTTTTTTCCTTTCCTTTCGGGTTGGAGCATACACTTACCGACGGCGGCCAGATATAGCAGATCATGCGGTTTCGGGTGTAAAGCGGTACCCCATCATAATAACTTTTCTCAGTGGCCTTTGGCAGACATTCCAGAATCAGGGACCTGAGCCTCTTTACGATCACCTGCTCCGCCCTCGGCAAGCCCAGGATAAGATCGTCCACGGTCTGACTGTCCGAATGGGGTCTGGCCATCGTTTCCATAGTCTTTTTCATAAATGTTCAACCACCCGGTGACAACATTATGTCAGGAGCCATGACAATTTTTTTGGACCCCTTGCGGTTGAACCAGTGCATCTCATAGATTCTTCTCCACTTCGCTTTCTGCGGGATCCCGGGTCAAAGCCCGGGATGACATTTCCATAGGGGAATGGCAGTACATACAAGATGGAACGTCATGCCCCGATTTGATCGGGGCACCCCGTGGAAGGCGCACGAGCGCATTTCATCGTTTCTTCTCCACCTTGATCGCAACTGGATCCCGGGTCAAGGCCCGGGATGACATTCCATAGCAGGGATAGTAGGGAACCTAAAACCATCCCGATCTTTTGAAAAGCAAATAAAGCGCAATGCAACTTCCAAACGTTGTGATCATGACAATCGGGTATCCCCATTGCCAATCTAATTCCGGCATGAACCTGAAATTCATCCCGTAAATTCCCGCAACCATGGTGGGAACGCCGATAATGGCTGCCCATCCGGCGAACCTTTTGGAAACATCATTCTGTGAAATCGAAATCAGCGAAAAGTTTGCCTCGAGCGCAGTAGTAAGCAATTCGCGCGCATTGTCGACCATCTCATTGATGCGGATCGCATGGTCATAGACATCGCGATAATAGGGGCGCGTTTCCTCTTCGATCAGTTTGAGATCAAAACGCATCAGTCGGTTGCAAATGTCAATCAACGGTGACACGGCGCGTTTCACATCAAGCAACTGGCGCTTGAGATGGTAGATTTCGGCGGTGGTTTCCCTTCTGAACTTTTCATCAAAGATCTTTTCTTCCAGCGCACCGAGCTCCAGCTCCAATGCGTCGATCACCGGAAAATATTGGTCCACGATGGCATCCATCACAGCATAGAGCGCAAACCCGGGTCCTTTTCGCAGCAGGTGAGGAGTACTTTCGCAGCGGGCTCTTACGTCGGTGTACGTCAGCGAAGACCCATGGCGAACCGTGACAATAAAATTGCGCCCGAGGAAGAAGTGCGTCTCGCCAAGATCAATCTGCGATCCGTGCATCTGGGCAGTGCGCAACACGATAAACAGCGTTTCACCGTAAGCTTCAAGCTTTGGACGCTGGTGTGAATGAAGGGCGTCTTCAATTGCCAGGTCGTGCAACCCGAATTCACGCTGAACTTGCTTGAGCATTTCCTCCTCGGGTTCATGGAGTCCGATCCAGATAAACCGGTCTTCTTGTTTAAGGACTTCGCTGATGTCGCTGATGTCAACGTTGGCGACCCTACATCCATCCGCATAGGCTGCACAGTTTACGATTGCATCCATACTTTCACTTTCTTCAGGAAGTTGACCAAATGTGCATTAATAGCAAGAGTAAGCTAATCAAGACCCGGCATAAACCCAAATCCGCAGATGCTTTTGTGCTCCGGCATACGTTCAAAACGTTGTACAGGAATTGATAGAAGAAAAGTAATGGATGGCATTTGGTCTTATGAGCAGACGCTTCGTAATTTGCAATCATGAGCCGACCCTCCTTACTTACGCACCTTCGCGACATTCTGATTCTACCATTTACCGTTACGGTTGTAATCCCTTATCTTATTCACAACAACCGCCGGCCGATCCTGCCGGACCATGTAGGTCTGAAACTGGTGGGTGCGATTATTTTTATTGCGGGAATTTCTCTATTCGGTTATACCGTATTCCTGTTCCGGAACTTTGGCCAGGGCACACTCGCCCCCTGGCAGCCAACGCAAAAATTGATCGTCAAGGGTCCCTACCGGTATTGCCGTAATCCAATGATTACAGGCGTGTTGTCTGTTTTACTGGGAGAATCGTTGATGTTTCATTCCACGCCCATATTGCAATGGGCTGGCTTGTTCTTTCTCATCAACATCGTCTATTTCGTTTTGCTGGAAGAACCGATGCTGGCCGATCGATTTGGCGATGCCTATCTCAAGTACAAGAAAAATGTTCCGAGATGGATACCCCGGTTAAAACCGTACCGGGATATGGAATGAGCCCTGAAGCGCGTTGACCTTGCCTTCCGTTATTTTCTAGTCAACTTGAATCTCGTTTTCAGATCACCGACCATGATTGTGAAATGACCGTCTTCCAATAAATGCATTCCTTTTTTATCCGGAAACCACAATTGTTCGGATGGTTTGATTGTAAAACTAAAATCCTTTGTTTCACCGGGTTTGATCAACTCCTTTTCATAATACTTCAGATCGCGAACCGGTCTTGAAATGGAGGCCACTTCGTCAAACAGGAACCAAAGGACCGCTTCTTTCCCTTCGCGGCTGCCCGTGTTCTTTACCGTAACGGTCGCTTCTATTTCAGCGTTATCGGATGTCAGGATAGAGTCGTTCAGCCTAAGGTTACTGTATTCAAAAGTTGTATAGCTTAATCCTGTTCCAAAAGGTACCAGCGCGACCGGATTTGGAATTACATGAGCCAACAGCACCTCGCTTGACTTGTGATTATGGGGCACGAGGCGATTTACAGAGTGCGGATAATTAAAACTCATCTTTGCGCTTGGATTCACCTTCCCGCTGATGATCTCAGCAAGTGCCTGACCGCCCTGAAATCCGGGCAGACCTGCGAACAGCACGGCCTTACATTCCTTGTATATTTTTGTAATGACCCGTGGTCTCCCGGCGATGACTACGAGGATGACCGGCTTGCCCGTTGCTTGAGCTGCCTTTACCAGATCGATCTGATCGTCTGGCAAACTGATGTCAAGGATGCTTCCAAATCCCTCCGAGTAGGGCATTTCGCCGACCGCGATGACAATCGCATCAGCCCTTGCCGCATTGGATTTTAGTTCGCGGACATCGGAGGCAAGGGTTACGCGACTAAATTCTTTTTGCAATCCGGTATAGAACGTAAGCATGTCTTTTGGATAGATACTCTCATCATTCGGAATCCATCGAAGTGTCCATCCGCCGGCAAGCGGGCTTTTGAGATTCATCACCGGCCCGGCGACCAAAAGGTTTTTCACCTTTTCGGGGGAGAGGGGCAGTGTATGGTTATCGTTCTTCATCAGTACGATGGATTCACGCGCCGCCTCGAGTGCTTTTGCTTTGTTCCCCGGGGAACCAATCCTGTCAAATCGATCGTTGCGCGGATAAGGATTTTCGAACAATCCGAGCTCCAGCTTTAGGCGCAAAATCCTGGATACAGAAAGGTCAATTCTTTCCTGACTGATCTTTCCTTCTTTTACCAGATCCTTCAGGTGATCGCAAAAGGCGGTGGTGTAAGGTGTCATGGCAACATCCACGCCGGCCATGATGCATTGGTAGGTAGCATCCTTTTCATTTTCGGCTACCTTATGATTGCGGTATACACGAATGATGTCTTCCCAGTCGGTTACGACAACTCCTTTGAAGTTGAGTTCGTCCCTTAGCAATTCGGTCAATATTCTTGAAGAAGCATGCACCGGCTCGCCGTTCAATTCACCACTATTGACCATCACGGTTTTTATGCCCGCATCGATGGCGGCTTTAAAAGAAGGGAGGTGGAATTCATATAATGCCTGGTCTGAAATATCAACGGGTCCGCGGTCCCAGCCATATTTCGGATCGGAGTAGGCGAGAAAGTGCTTTGTCGTGGTCGCGATTTTGTAGGGAGCGATGTCGGGATCATTTTGTACCGTCTTTACAAAGATGCTCCCCATCGTTGCGGAAACGTAGGGTGACTCGCCTAATGTTTCGTAGAAGCGACCCCACAAGGGTGTACGTGCAATATCGAGAACGGGAGCAAAGAGCCATTGATGTCCGATGTCGGCGGTTTCGATTGCCGTCACATGCGCCATATCGGCGGGGAACTGGTTGTTATAGGTAGCTGCCGTGTTGATCGCCTGGGGGAAGATCGTTCCGCCCTCCAGGTAATTGGGCCCGTGCATGTGGTCGACCCCGTAGATAATGGGTATCTTCAGGCGCGATACTTTCATATTATATTCCTGAAGGTCTTTGTAAAACTGATACCAGGTTGCAGGCGGCACGGCGATGCCATTCAGAAAAGAACCTACGTGATATTTCCGTAAAATAGTTCCCAGTTTTGCCGTATCGATTTGTATTTCAATATGAAGATCCGCTCCCGCTCCCCAATCGGACTTGGTGACAATCGCGGAATTATTGATCTGTGTCATCTGACCGATCTTTTCTTCCAGGGTCATCTGACCGAGAAGTTCGTCGATCCTATTTTCGGTTGCTGCATTGTCACTTGCTTCGAATGATCTCCTTTCGGCGATGGAGCGGGTTGACGGTCCGGATGTTCCTGGCTGCTTTTGACCGCAACCGGATAAAAGGAGGATAATGATGAGAGCCTTAACAGGTTGCAGCAAATAAGTATTCTTCATGAGGAGTGTTTAGTTTATTTTCTCAGGCTTTGCAGTGAATGTAATGCTACAAATAAGTTATTACTTTCAGAATAGCAGGGTCACTAATAGTCAAATAAAATGTAAACCTGAATTCGTTATGTTCGTTGTGGTCCTTCGTGCCTGCGCTCCGAAGTGCTTCGGCACACAGGTGCGACCTTGCTTGCACCCTTGGTCACAAAGACAAAGCGAATCCTGGGATTTTTTTGTAAATTAACATCCCACGACCCAAGAAGGCCATTCACCTATGAAATTCTTGCTAGAATCTGGGAAACAGAGAACTTCTTTTGAAATAAAGGTGTACTTAGAATACCAGCTAAACAATCGTGGACGGCTATGAAAAACGTGCTTTCCATTTTGCTGATCGGCATGCTGAGTGCCTCTGTTCTCAGTTGTGGACCAAAAGGTTCTGGCTCCCGTGAAAACGACGAGAAGAGGGAGAAAGCGAGCGCCGACTCGATCAGCCACCAAGTGGAGCGGGGAAAATACCTGGCCAATCATGTAGCGGGATGCCTTTATTGCCATAGTCAGCGGGATTACAAATTGTTTTCGGGTCCCATTGTCGCAGGAACGGAAGGGATGGGAGGACAGTCCTTCAACCAGTTTTTTCGTGGAATCCCAGGTATTGTATACGCTCGCAATATAACGCCCGCAGCCATTCGCAATTGGACCAATGAGGATGTGTTGCGTGCTATCACGCGCGGGGTCTCGCAAAACGGCGATACACTTTATCCATTGATGCCCTATCATCATTTCAACAAAATGAGCAAAAGCGATGCCCTCGCTATCGTTTCTTTTCTGCGCTCGCTGTCACCGGTTGTAAACGAAGTGCCAAAACGCCAACTTAAGGTTCCTATACGCTCTATTGTTCTTTCCCTTCCTGCAAATACAATCGATCAGAATTCCATGCCCGCCTATGCCGACAAAGTGAAGTATGGCGAATACCTTGCAAACGTCGCCGCTTGTGTTGACTGCCACACGCCGATGGAAAAAAGTTCGTTGATTGAAGAGAAAGCATTTTCCGGAGGCCAGGAGTTCCGCGTAAGCGGATTTAAAGTACGTTCCGCCAACATCACACCCGACTCCACCTCCGGCATCGGTACATGGACCGAAGCAGTATTCCTCGCCAAATTCTCCCAATTCCGAACCGCAGATTCCTATCAATATGATCCCGGCAAGAATAATTCGGTGATGCCGTGGACGGTGTACGGTGGGATGGATGATTTTGACCTGAAGGCGATCTATGGTTATCTGCGCACGCTGAAGCCGGTGAAGAATGTGGTGATCAAGAATCCGAATTGAATTGGTAATCAGTAATCGGTGATCGGTGATTGTGTGATCAAAATTGATTCGTCTTCGGTAGCTACGCCCTTGTTGGTGCTGCGCGCTAGCATGCGTACCAGATCACCAACAAGCACGCCTCATTCTCATTTCAAAAAGGAGATTACCTTCACCAATAGCCCTACTGCGTTTTCGGTGGCTTGGTGGTGTCTCGGCCCGTATCCCACGCAAACACCGACAAGGGCGAAGAATCACCAACAAATGCGAAGGTGGCCTGTAACATTTCATGCACAAAAGACGTCTTTCGGGGAAATTACATAAACATGAAATCAAACCATTTACTGCTTCTGATAGGGTTTTCGGGAATATTCCTTTCTGGTTGGAAAATATTTGAAAAGAATTGGATTACTGAAAAACATAATGGTTACAATTTATTTTATGCCTCAATCGACAAAAAGAATATAAAGGAATATAATAAGCTGGTTGAAATTGGTTTAATCTCAGTAAAGACCTTTTTTAATTCCTCCTATAATAAAGGGTTTGACATATATATACACCCTGATCGCCATACCATAGATAGTACCTGGCAAAAAGATTGGAATGTGCCAGAGTTTAAATCAGAATGCTGGATGGTTGCAAGCGGCATTGCTACCAAATTAGATATGATTTCTCCTAAAACATGGGACAAAGAAGCTTGTGAGCACACTTTTGCAGAAACAAAAAAGACACAACAATTGATCACCCATGAATTAATTCATGTATATCATGGGCAACTGAACGCTAGCCCTGACTTTAGCAATGTAGAGGGAATTGATTGGTTTGTTGAGGGTTTAGCGACATATGCTTCCGGACAATGCGATTCGACAAGAATATCAGAAATTAAAAAAGCTATTACCGACGACAAAATTCCCAAAAGTTTAGATAATTTCTGGACGGGCAAATTAAAATACGGACTGTCTGGGTCGGTTGTCATGTACATTGATAATAAATATGGAAGGGTTGAACTAAAAGGACTTTTAACCTTCAATAAAAAGTCGGATATATTTTCAACACTGAACATCACAGAATCAGCATTATTAGATGAGTGGAAAAAGTATATGCAGAAATTATAATCCATTACCACCGATTTTACGATCAGTGATTCCTATTTATTCCCTGACAATATCTACTAACTGATA
>JBGPGZ010000142.1:0-9006 GCA_041484175.1 Cyclobacteriaceae bacterium
AGAGCCGCCGCAAACCGCCAGGTTAACCAATTCACCTCGTACTTCGTACCTCGTCCTTCGTACCTCGTCCCTCGTACCTTTTAACATGTACCTCAACTGCCACACCTCTTTCAGTTTCAAATACGCCACCTTGTCGCCGGAGGATCTTTTTGGTGAGGCGCGGCGGTGCGGCGTACACAAGCTGATGATCACCGAGATCAACAACACCGCCTCTTACATCGAGATGTTGCGTATTTGCCAGGAGAACAAAGCCGAATATGAATTGGAAATCGCGCTGGGCATTGAGTTCCGGAAAGGAAGTAAACTGCTTTACATCGCCCTTGCCAAAAACAACAAAGGCTTTGAAGAAATCAACCGCTTCCTTTCCTACCACAACACGGAAAATATTCCCCTCCCCGACCGCGCGCCCGAACTGAAGCATGCCTTTATTATTTACCCGCTTTCAAACACCCTCGAACTGTATCGCGAAAATGAGTTCGTGGGCGTCCGTGTTCACGAACTCACCAAAATCACATGCCATTCAACACCACCGGAAAAATTAGTCGCATGGCATCCCGTGACTTTTGGGCCGCCGAAGACCGATTACAACATTCACCGCCTCTTGCGCGCCATCGACAACAATACGTTGTTGAGCAAACTGCCCGCCCACGAGCAGGCCCACCCCCAGGAAGTGATGATGACCGAAAAAGAACTCACGACGCATTACCGGAATTATCCACACCTCATCCACCGTGCCAAAGCCATCCTCGAAGAATGCCGCATTGATTTTACGCTGGGAACCGACAAGAACAAAAAGACATTGACCGGACAAGAGGCCGATGACTGGGATTTGCTGATCAGCCACAGTTGGGAAGGTTTTATTCGCCGCTACGATTCTTCCAACCCGGTCATGCGCGAGCGGTATAACCGCGAACTCGAGATCATCCGTCAGAAGAATTTTGTTTCCTACTACCTGATCACACACGACATCATTCAATTTGCCAGGCGCATGGGTTTTGACTACGTCGGCCGCGGCAGCGGGGCCAACAGCATGATCGCCTATTGCCTGGGCATCACCAACGTAGACCCGATCGAACTGGATCTGTACTTTGAGCGCTTCCTCAACCCGGAGCGCACTTCCCCGCCCGATTTTGATGTGGATTTCTCATGGAAGGACCGCGATGCGATCACACACTATATTTTCGACAAACACGAAAAGGATCATGTCTGCCTGCTGGGCACGCACACAACGTATCAGTCGCGGTCTATTCTGCGCGAGCTGGGAAAAGTCTTTGGCCTTCCCAAAGAGGAAATCGACAACATTGTTGACTACCCCAAACAAAATCGCGACCGCGATCACATTACACAACTTATTTTTAACTATGCCGACCGCATGCACAACATGCCGGCCAATATTTCGATTCACGCTGGAGGCGTGCTGATCACCGAAAAACCGATTTATGCCTACACGTCCACCGACCTGCCGCCGAAAGGATTTCCGGTGTCGCACTTTGAAATGCACAGCGCCGAGGACATTGGTATTTACAAACTGGACATCCTCAGTCAGCGGGGCCTTGGCCACCTGAAAGAAACCGTCGGACTTGTTCAAAAAAACAAGGGCAGCGCCGTGGACGTCACGCGCTTTGACGAATTCAAAAAAGACCCGGAGATCAAAAGCCTGATCAGCCGTGGGAAAACGATGGGGTGCTTTTACGTTGAGTCGCCCGCCATGCGGATGTTGTTGGGCAAGTTGCGCTGCGAAGACTACCTCACGCTTGTCGCCGCCAGCTCCATCATCCGGCCGGGGGTGGCGCGCTCGGGCATGATGCGCGCCTATATCGAGCGGTTTCATTTTACGCGCGAGGGCAAACCATACGAGTCGATTCACCCTGCCATGGACGAATTGATGGCGGAAACTTTTGGCGTCATGGTATACCAGGAAGATGTGATCAAGGTGGCGCACCATTTTGCCGGGCTTACCTTATCCGAAGCAGATATTCTCCGCCGGGGTATGTCGGGAAAATTCCGGTCGCGCAAAGAATTTGAACGCGTGCACAACCGTTTCTTTGAAAATTGCAAGGCCAAGGGCTACCCCGATGCTGTCACCGGGCGAGTGTGGTATGAGATTGAAAGTTTTTCCGGGTATTCCTTTTCCAAAGGTCATTCGGCGAGCTACGCCGTGGAGAGCTATCAAAGCCTGTATCTCAAAGCACACTACCCCCTGGAATTTATGGTAGGCGTGATCAACAACTTTGGCGGATTTTATAGAACCGAATTCTATTTTCATGAAGCGCGCATGAACGGCGCTGTCATTGAGGCTCCCTGCGTCAACCACAGCGAACACCTTACCTCCATCAAGGGTGCTACGATCTATGTGGGATTTATTCATTTAAAAAGCCTCGAAATGCAAGTTGCCCAACTCATTGCCCCCGAACGCGACGAACATGGTCCTTATAGAAGCTTGCACCATTTCCTGACGCGGATCAAACTGGGGTTGGAACAAA
This sequence comes from Cyclobacteriaceae bacterium, assembly GCA_041484175.1. GTDB lineage: Bacteria > Bacteroidota > Bacteroidia > Cytophagales > Cyclobacteriaceae > ELB16-189. The sequence goes on from JBGPGZ010000142.1 coordinate 2,484, forward strand.
TCCGCATTCTCATCCGCATCGGCGCATTTCGCTTTACGGGCAAGACCAAGCAACAGTTGCTTTGGGAAGCGATGTTGTATTTCAGTGAGCGAAAGGCGAACCAACTTCCGTCCTCCGATCATCTCTTTCAAACCGAACCAAAAGAATATCCCTTGCCTCACCTGGAACGGAACCCGCTGGAAGATGCCTTTGACGAAATCGAGTTGTTGGGGTTCCCGCTGCTGGACCCATACCGGTTGCTCCCCGATCAATCGCGGGGTGATACCGTGGCCACCGAACTAATGCAAAAATTAGGCAGGCGTGTTCACTTAGTGGGGTATGTCGTCACCACCAAAGACACCAGCACCATCGACGGCAAGCCGATGCACTTTGGCACATTTTATGACCGCGTCGGTGAAGTATTTGATACCGTCCATTTTCCAAACATCGCGATGAAATACCCTTTCCGGGGACGGGGGTTTTATTTCATCCGCGGAAAAGTGGTGGAAGATTTTGGAGTGAGTATAGTGGAAGTGGATTTTATGGAAAAATTACCGATGGTCAACCCGCGGGAGACGGCCAATGCGGAGGCCGCCAATCCTTAGCAGCCAACAGCCATCAATTCTTCTTCTCCACGGCGTGTCCGCCAAATTCATTGCGCAAAGCGGCTACAATTCTTCCCGAGAAGGTGTCATCCTGTTGCGACCGGTAGCGCATCAACAACGACATCGTGATCACGGGTGCTGACACTCCCATTTCCAGGGCGGTCTCCACCGTCCATTTACCTTCGCCCGAGGAATGCACAACGCCTTTGATAGACTCGAGATTTTTATCTTTCTCCAAAGCATGCTGCGTTAATTCCATGAGCCAACTCCGCACCACCGAGCCATGGTTCCAGACCCTGGACACGGCTGCCAAATTTATTTCGGCATCCTGTCGGTGTAGAATTTCAAAGCCCTCGGCAATCGCCTGCATCATGCCGTACTCGACGCCGTTGTGAACCATTTTTACAAAATGCCCGCTTCCTGATTTGCCACAATAGAGATAACCTTCCGGCACCGAGATCGATTTGAAAAGCGGTTCGCAATAGTCAAAAACTTCTTTCTTTCCACCAATCATTGTGCAAACTCCATGAAGGGCTCCGTTCACGCCCCCGCTGGTGCCGCAGTCCAGGTAATGCACGCCCATCTTCTCAAGGTCGCGGGCCCGCGCAAGCGTATCTTTATAGTGTGAGTTCCCGCCGTCAATAAGAATATCATCCGCCTTCAAATGGTTTTTCAGGTTGCCGAGGATCACGTCCACCACATTGCCTGCCGGCACCATGAGCCAGATGATCCGCCTGTCTGGCAAGGCCTGCGCAAGTTCGCCGATGGAAGGTGCTGTGGTCAGTCCGTCAACGGCAATCTTTTCCATCGCCGCCTTATTGACATCAAATGCCACAACGGAATGACCGTGATTCTTGAAATTCAACCCCAGGTTGTATCCCATTTTTCCAAGGCCAATTAATCCGATATGCATGCGTTCTCTTTTAATGTTAAACAAAAATTCAAAGCCTGCAGCCTCGCGCCCTCGCTGAAATGTAAATCAAACTGACAAATTAAAATATTCCTGGAACATCCTAAAACGCGTATCATTATAGCTCTCCTCCAATTTAAGATGCTAAATGAATTGTAAGCATGATTCCTCGTGTCCATTGTGCCTTCATGGTGTTCTTTGTGACCAATACATGGTCACAAAGTACACGAAGAACCACAATGGACACGAAGAAATTCAAGACTGTACACCACCCATATAAGCTCATGATTTACAAATCTTGGATCCTTCCAAAATCGTCTTTGAGTTTATCGTATAAAGATTCAACAATTTCAAACAACTTCTGATAGTGCCCGTGGTTCTTTTTGAGAGGCTCAAATAAAACGCCCGCCGGCCGATGTTGATGAAAATCAGTTTTTATGCCAAGAGCATGGAACCCCTGAATCGCGGCCCCCAATGCAGAAGCATCTTCTTGTGAATCGACACTGACAGGCTTGCCTAAACAATCTGACAGGAGTTGCACCCACTGACTGGAATGAACGAACCCGCCCGTGGCCATAATCCTTTCCACGGGGTGAACAACTTCCTCCACGGCGTTCACAATACTTTTTAATCCGAGACAAATGCCTTCCAGCATCGCCCTCTTAAAATGGGCCTTATGGTGTTGGATGCCAATTCCAAAAAAGACGCCCCTTGCTTGCGGGTCGTACATTGGAGCCCGTTCACCCAGCAGGTACGGCAAAAAAATTAATCCCTCCGATCCGGAAACCGAAAAAGCCTCTTTGACAAATGCCACACCATCTGGTCTGGTACGCTCGATGTTTTCTGCAAACCAGGATAGCAATACCGCCCCATTATTGGTAGCTCCTCCTACGATGTAGGTTTTTTCATCGAGCCTGTAATTAAAGATCCTTCCCCGATCATCTTCCTTATACCCTGAGGTTGCCATTCGGACAGCTCCGCTCGTACCAATGGTGATTGACAGATCACCCTGATTGATTGCCCCGCATCCCAAATGGGCAAGACACCCGTCACTGGCGCCAGCGATAAATGGAGTCTCCATTTGAATTTTCATCTCCAGCGCAAAATCCATTGATAACCCCGAAAGCGTCTGAAAGGTTGAAACAGGCGTTGACAATTTGTCCTCCCCGATCCCAGCCAGGCGGAGCGAATCGGAAGACCATTTCAATTGATGGTGATCAAAAAGTCCGGTCGTCGAAGCCATGGAGTAATCAATCACATACTTGCCAAGCAGTTTGGCAAAAACATACTCTCTGATAGAGATGAACTTATATGCTTTTGAAAATAGTTCTGGCTGTTCATCTTTCACCCAAAGTAATTTGCAAAGAAACGACATGGGATGAATGGGCGTTCCTGTTTGAATGTAGATTTTTTTACCCAATTCGGTCGACCGGAGGTCTTTTGCCTGTTTCGCGCTGCGGATGTCTGCCCATATAAGCAACGATGTCAATGGTCTGCATTCGGTGTCAACTGCCATCATACTATGCATCGCGCAGCTGAAGCTGACCCCCAGGGGTTCACCTCTACCTGCTTGCGTGGAAGTTTTTGCAATTACTTCAATGACGGCTCGAAAGACTTCGTCAGGGTCTTGCTGAGCGTAGCCCGGATGCGGATGGTAGGTCGGATATTCTTTCTGTACATGGGTCAATACAGTGCCGTCGGCCAGAACGGCCAAACCCTTGGTGCTGCTGGTACCGATGTCTATGGCAAGGAGATAATCGTTCAAGAGATCCGGTTACGGATCGGAAAAGTAGCAAAACTTAACCGTACCGGTCAAATATTGAATGCTTAGTTAGCGTTTGAGGAATTTGTAGGTGTTCTTGAAATTAGTCTCATAGTCGTGGATGGCCAACAGGTAGTACCCCGAAGCAAGGTCTTTGACTTTGAGGCGAAGTTCAAAATCATCCAGAATCTCGGTTTCAACTTCCTGCGAGCTGCCAATAATGGTGAAGAGGGTAACCTTTACTTTTCTGGCATGCGGCGACTCCAACTTGAGGGTAAGGTAATCGGTGGCAGGGTTGGGGAACATCTGGACCGCTTTGACAGGATCCGTTCTGTCAGGAAACACAGGTTCATTGTGGCCTTGGGCCATGCCCCGAAAGGACAGAAAAAGGCCCAACAGCACTATAACAGTGATCTTCCCGGTTTTCATGATCGTTACTACGAATTAATAACTCTTTAGATACAATAAGTAAGCCAAAAGTTGGTTGTAAAGAGATAAAAATTCGTTTTCTGTCGACTAAACGCCGATTTTCCTAAATGCCTGGGGTAGTTGGTCGATCAAATCGGAGGCAATCAAGGAATTCAAGCCTTGTTCCCTGGCGGCTATGTCCCCGGCTAATCCGTGTACATAAACCCCGATCAATGCGGCATCCTCGGCGGAATACCCTTGGGCGAGCAACCCAGTCAGAACGCCGGTGAGTACATCCCCGCTTCCGCCGGTCGCCATCCCTGGATTGCCGGTAGAATTGAAATATACTTTCCCATCGGGAGACGCAATGGAAGTGTGAGCACCTTTTAAAACTATGACTGCCCCGGTTTGCCTGGCCAGTTGTTTTTGTTTCTCCAGCCGCACGAAATCGTCCGGCCATGAGCCCACCATTCTTTCAAATTCCCTGGGGTGAGGTGTGAGAATACTCCCCGCAGGAATCGATCGAAGCAATTCGTGCCGGGCTCCTAAAATATTCAGCGCATCAGCGTCGATCACCAGGGGTTTGCGCTGATCAAGTACTTTCGCAAAAGCAGCGGAGGTCTCGCGGCTTTGCCCAATACCGGGACCTATACCAACAACATCAAAAGTCGCCAGCGATTCGGTTGCTGTAAAATACTTCTCGTGAAGATCTGTCGACGTCATGGCTTCGGGTACGGCAGTTTGAACGATGGAATTCCCAGACGCGGGTACATGCAAGGTGAGCAAACCCAACCCCGAGCGCAATGCTCCTCTGGCAGCCAAAATGCAAGCACCCATCTTTCCATAACTCCCGGCAATCAGTAAAGCTTTTCCATAATTGCCCTTGTGGTCGAACTTCGAACGGGTTTTCAGTTTTTTTGCTACTCCTTTGAGCGTCACATAAAAACAAGAAACGTCAACTTCTTCCAAATACTTCTTGCTCAGTCGGATATCAACCCGATGCCACTGGCCCACGAACGTATGATTTTCCGGCAGTAAAAAGGCCAGCTTTGGCAACTGAAACGTTAACGTGTGATCTGCCTTGACGATGATTCCCGGTGAATGCTTGTCCGCCATCAAACCTGAAGGAATGTCAACCGCCACGCGGATCGCCTTGGATTGATTCATGGCGCTGATAACCTGCTTATAGATTCCTTCCACCGGCCGCGACAAGCCCGAACCGAAAATGGCGTCGATCAAAACAGGACAGTCATCAAATAAACCGGTGTCGGGCGGGGCTGCGATTTCATGAAGATCAATTTTACCCAATACCCTTGAAAGGTTTTTTGCAAAGTCTTCACTTTCTTTTACATCGCCACGCACCACCCACACTTTTGTCGTGTAGCCCCAGTCTGTAAGAAGCCGGGCGATCCCAAGTCCATCACCACCATTATTGCCGGTTCCACAGATCACCCCCACTTTTTGATCAATCATAAACCGTGGTGTAAACCAGGAGACAAATGCCCGGCATGCCCGCTCCATCAGATCGATGGATAAAATGGGCTCGTGCTCAATAGTGTAAGCATCGCAGGACTTGATCTGATTACCGTTCAATATTTTAAGCATGAACGAAGATAGCCATCAACGGTCAACTTCCCCAAGGACAATGTCGATCGAGCCAAGAATGGCGATCAAATCTGCGATCATGGCGCCCCGGCTGATTTCCGGCAAAACCGAAAGATTGACAAAACAGCACGACCGCGCTTTGCAGCGGACAGGAACATCACTTTTGCCGTCGGCCCGGAAGAAAAATCCAAGTTCGCCCTTTGGGTTTTCGGCGCGAACATAAAAATCCTGCGCCCGTGGCCTGATTTTTTTTGGTAATAACGCCTGAGGGTCAAATTCACGCGTGCGTTTGTGCTCACCTTTCAACTTGACAAGACACTGCTCAATAATCTTTAACGATTCCCGTATTTCCTGTAAGCGCACCCACGTGCGATCCCAGCAATCACCCACGGTTCCCATTTTTCCCTCCCCGATCGGAACAGAAAAATCAACCTCGGGATAAACCGAATAGCCATCCACCTTACGGAGATCGAAGCGCAGTCCGGATGCCCGGAGCATAGGTCCCGTCACTCCGCAGTTGATCGCCAGATCCAAAGGAAGGACGCCGACATTGGCCGTGCGGTTGATAAAAATTCTGTTGTCGATCAAAATGCGCTGCAACTCGTCTACCTTCGGCCGGAAATAATTCACAAATTCATTGCATCGATCTTCGAAGCCTACGGGCAAGTCGTAATACAATCCGCCTATCCAGATATAATTATAAAGCAAACGCGCACCGCAAGTCCACTCCATCATCCTCAAGATATGCTCGCGATCGCGCATGATCCAGAAAAAAGGAGTAAACGAGCCCAGGTCCATACCGTAGGTACCGATGGCAATCAAATGCGAAGAAATGCGGTTGAGTTCTGCCATCACCACACGGATGTATTCCACCCGCTTTGGGATCTTGTCCGAGATGCCCAGCATGCGTTCCACGCCCATGGCAAAGGCGTGTTCCGAATTCATCGATGCAACATAATCCATCCGGTCGACAAACGGAATGGTCTGATTATACGGAAGATTTTCTGCGTGCTTTTCAAAACACCGGTGCAGGTATCCAATATGAGGAGCTACCTCCTTGACCACTTCCCCGTCCGACAAGACCTCCAATCTCAAAACACCATGAGTCGATGGGTGCTGTGGGCCGAGGTTGATAATCATCTCCTCCGAGCGAAGTTCTCCCAGCTTGAACCTATTCGGCTCCGAATTCACCAGGTTTGAAGGTTTGAACTTATATTGAATTTGATCGGTGGGCACTCTTGGTTTAAAGTTTAG
>JBGPGZ010000143.1:0-8970 GCA_041484175.1 Cyclobacteriaceae bacterium
AACGTAATTCAACAAAAGTGATTACTCCTTGAGAGCTTTAAATCAATCACTTCGCACTAAAATTAAATGCTCGATATAAATACTTCTTACTATGAAATCAAAAAAGAGGTTGTCTTCAATTCTTAGAGGCAAAAGAATTGCATCTATGAATGTTTACCAGCTTTCACTTATTATGTTCACCATCTTATTGAATGACATCGCATGGGCCCAGCAGAAGGTTGCTGCTTCTGCAACTCCGGCCCAGACCGGCTTTCGCGCAGCCGTCGTCAAGATCGATATTACACCGGGCGACTCTCAGAATCTCCTGGGTTACGGAGCACGGAAGTCAACGGGAATTCATGACAGGATATACCATCGCATTGTTGTGCTCGATGACGGGACAACACAGGTCTATCTCGTTTCGTCCGAAATTGCGGAGGTCTCACCTTCGGAGTATGACCTGGTAGCTTCCAAGGCCAAGCTCGAACTCGGAATCAATCCTATGAATCTGTGGTGGCTGGTAACCCATACGCACTCAGCACCTGAGGTTGGGCCGCCAGGATTGGGCAGTACTTTCCTCGGAGACCGGTTCAAGCATGAGATCGACGCAAACTACACGTCGATGGTGGAAAGAAAATTGATTGACGGCATAAAGGAAGCCAGGCAGAAACTCGCTCCGGCGCGCCTTGGCGTTGGTTGGGGATTTTCGCAGGCAAACATCAACCGTCGCGCACGCGATGTAGATGGAACAACGTCTCTTGGCCTGAACCCGGATGGCGCCGTGGACCGCCGGATCGGGCTCATACGGATTGACAAAGAAGACGGAACTCCGCTCCTTTTGATTGCCAACTATCCTATTCACGGTACCGTATTGGGCGGCGAAAACACGGAGATTAGTGGCGATGCACCCGGCGTCGTGGCTGAGTACGTCGAACAAAAGCTGGGAGTTCCCCTTGTCTTTGTCAATGGCGCTGCCGGTAACCTGGCTCCGATCTACAGTGTCTACCCTACTTTTGAGGGTGGACATTTGGCGCAATTTCGGGTACTGCTTGGAGATAAGATCCTCGAGGCAAATCGCAAGATTTCAACAAACAAAGAAGTCGTATTGAATACGGGGTCCCTGATCGTGGAGACGCCTAGAAAAGCCGGCCTTGGTTGGCCGGAGGATCTTGGCAACTACACACTTACAACGAAGACGGGCGACAAAATGGTTCTGCTTCCAGTTCGCTTCCTGAAAATTAATCAGGATGTTGCCATCTGGAGCGCGCCGCTGGAGTTGTTTTGTGAAATCTCCAACGACATTCGCGATCGTTCTCCTTTTCCCTTCACATTCTATTTCGGCTATAGCAATGGATGGCTTGGATATCTATTGTCGGAATCAGAGTGGCAGTACGGTGGGTACGAACCCATCGTTTCCCCCTACACACCGGGGGCGGCAAAGGATCTTACCGAATCGGTCGTCGGTTATCTAAAAGGAGAAATGCAAAGCCTTCACGCTAATCGCCCAAAGGGAAAAAATTAGGATTAAATGCTGAACCCGGCAACCGGAGCCGATACCCTGAAAGAGTTGAATCAATTACACTTGGCACAGAGCGTTGCCCTGTGCTTGGTGATGTTCTTTGATGCGCCAAAGTTTAAGGTGTGCCATGAAGGAGTTTTTTAATAGCAGCCATCAACACGCCTTCAACCCCGGGAGCAACATTGGAGGAGGCGTATTCGGTTACTTCATAGCCGCCCTGCTGATAAGCAACGGCGGTGCCAATATAGCCGGGTCCATAATCACCATAGGCCGCCATGGCAACAAACAGGTCCGGGCGCTCGGCTTTGGCGGCAAGCTGATACTCAACAAACAACTCCCCTGGCAGATGCAAGATGCGGGCCCGGCCAAGTGTGAGACACGTCACATCAATCTTTGCCCCGGCCTGACAGCGCCGCAGCCATGCTAGCCTTTGCGCGTCGTCATTGACAATACCAGGGCGTGACTTCTTTGAGGTCAAGAGCGTATCCTTTGCGGCTTTCAACCGTGCCGGCATTTTTTCCAGAAATTTTGCCGGAGGAAGAGCGACGGGCACTACGCCCCATGTGACCTCCCCGGCAGTGATAGGTTCTTTGCGGCTTGCTTCCCATGCACGCTTCATTCCGTCTGCGAGACGCTCTGCGAGGATGAGCCGGTTTTCATGCGCGCCATCGTTGTATTTGCCTGCGCCAATATTGCCACCCGCGCCATCGAAATGAATATGAAGCGCGGCGGGCACTGCCATTTGCCGGAAAAACCGCGCGATGCCGGGAATATCCGGATTGGTCACAAGCGTGCCCCAATAGCTTTGGGGATGCGTCGCATAATAACTCAGCACTGCAACCGGCTTATTCTCATTCCAAAAACTAACGAGCGACACGATGGGATCGACAAGACCCTCGGGCTCCGCACGCAAAGAAGAATCCGTGCAAGCCGTCCAGCGCGTTGCACGAACATTGCCGTCCTTACCAAAGACGGAACGGTTTGATGCAACCTTATATACAGTCGCCTCTCCAAGACCTATATGCGTAATTGGTTGAGCATGTTCAAGAGAATTTCGCACGGCTGTTTCGAGGCGAATGATCACACCGCGTGCAAAAGTTCCATCCAGGCTCTGTGGCTTAAGACCAACTTCCACTAAAATCCTTTCAGCACCGAAGTCGACCATGGGTGCATCATGTTGATGCAGCGTGTGTATGGCAACGCGTTCCGGGATTGTTCCCGCCGCTTTTGCAACCGCGAGCTGAAATGCATCATGACCCTCGTCTCCGATCCCGCACCAGTCAACAGCGCACAAGACAATGGGTTGTCCCGCGCCCAAGAGGACGATGCCTTTGGCCCGCAGACCAAGGTCCCATGTGTTGATTGCCGGATCTTCAATCAAATAGCTGCCAGCGGGTGGCGTTGCGTCGATGTCAAACCTTGTTAGACGCAGGCCCACGGAACCAGGACCATTGATGCCTTTGCCATCATTCTTGTTCTGAGCTACCAGCAAGAGAGAGAAAAAAACAAACAGGAAAGAAGGTAGTACTCGCCGGCCACACCAAACAAATTTCGTTCTCGTGATCATGTGTTTATTGTCAAAAGATTAGTTCAATAAATGGGTGTAACTTCGCAGAGCAAGTTACTAAATACCGCTTTAGGTTAATCCCCGAAGGCAACCCAAATCATGAACAACATCTTTACCGGCAAAAGACTGCTGATTCTATTCCTGTTGACAGTTTCCTGTACTGGACGTTATCAAGGTCCGCTTTCTCCCGAAGAATCGTTGAAAACTTTTGAGCTACGCGAGGGATTTAAAATTGAAATATTCGCTGCAGAGCCTTACGTTCATGATCCAGTTTCCATGGAGTTTGATGAACAAGGCAACGCATACGTCGTTAATATGCCCGATTATCCGTTCAAGCCCGAAGCGGGCAAGGCCAAAGGGAGCATTGTTCAGTTGAAGGACACTAATGGCGACGGAAGGGCTGACCAGTCTGTGATATTTTCCGATAGCCTGATGGAGGCAACGAGTATTTTGCCGTGGAAGGGCGGACTCATTGTAACGACAGCACCCGATATACTTTACTTAAAGGATACCAATGGAGACGGACGGGCAGATTCCAGGGAAGTGCTCTTTTCCGGATTCTTTGACCGTAATTCCGAAGCCCAGATAACGAGCCTCAGTCTTGGTGTTGATAATTGGATCTATGCGGCTAACAATGGACAACCGGGCGAAGTTATCTCCGGCAAGGAACCCAACGCTTCCCCATTGCCAATGAGTGGAGCTGATTTTCGGTTTAGGATGGATCGGAATCAATTTGAACGCACCACCGGCGCCAGTCAGTTTGGTCAGACACTTGATGACTATGGCAATCGATTCTTCACACAGAACACCCTCCATATTCAGCACGTCGTTATCCCATGGAGATACTGGCACAGACATCCTCATCTCCCCTCCCCTGTTGTGGTTACCAATGTTTCAGATCATGATCTGGTCATGTTCCAGAAGACGCCTCCGCCTTATTGGCGAGCCGAGCGCACAAAACGCCGCAACCAGGAGTTCAAGGAACATAACCTGGATCGGACGGAATATGCCGAAGATCATTTTACCGGCGCCAGCGGCGGGACCATCTATACGGGTGACGCATTTCCGAAGGAATACTACGGAACCGTTTTTACCGGTGATGTGGCTGGTAATCTGGTCCACAGAGACATACTCTCTGCGCTTGATGACGCCCCCACGTTCATAGCAAAGCGTGATGATGCGGAAAGAGACCGGGAGTTCCTGGCATCTACCGATTCCTGGTTTCGTCCGGACAATTTTGCACAAGGGCCGGATGGCTACTTATATGTGATTGATTTTTACCGGCAACATATTGAAACGCCGGTTTCCGTTCCGGATGATTTGAAAAAGGATATGGATTTTCTTAATGGGAGTCAATTAGGGAGGATCTATCGCATTTTGCCAAACAATTCGCAAGTGACAGCAAATGTCTCCCCTGATCTCAAAAATAAATCAACACATGAATTGGTAAAACTGCTTAACCATCCCGGTCGGTGGTGGCGTCTTCAGGCCCAGCGGCTTCTTTTGGAACGTCAGGATCTTACGGCAGTGCCAGAATTAAAAGCATTGTTTGCTCAAAGTGAAGATCCGAAAGTCCGCCTGCACGCATTGTACGCGTTGGAAGGTTTGAATGCGCTCGATGTTGAGCTCGTAAGGCAGGCTTTAAATGATTCTTCACCGGGCTTGCGGGAACATGGAGTAATATTGTCAGAGCGATTTCCAGCATGCCTGACACTGGCTGTAGAAAAAATCAACGATCCAGCGATCCGGGTCGCTTTTCAAGCGACACTCACGATCGGGGATTTTCATAGCAAACAAGCAATTGATGCTTTGGCAAGTGTAGTGGAGAAGTACGGCAAAGACGCATGGTTTCGAACGGCTGTTTTGAGCGCTGACGCGGGTTCGTCCGTGGATGTATTGAAAATGCTCCAACATAAGAATTTTTTTTTCAAGCAACCGGACCCATGGAAACTTATTTTCCTGGGGGATTTTTCGTATGTCATTGGTTCACGTAATGATAAAGAACAAATCATCTCCTTGCTGGATTTATTGTCTCAATCGGATATCGCAAAGGAAGAGAAGTGGCAGGCGGCCGGCGTCAAAGGCTTAATGATGGGTTTAAAAAAATCTGCAGCTTCCAATCCGATAATGAAAGAAGCATTACAAAAAATGGAAGCTGATTCCACAAGGAATATCAAAGGATCAATCAAGGATTTGATGAAGTTGTATTCTCGTTAATCGGTTAAAGACAGTTTTGTAAAAAAGCAGTTCAGAGTTTTCTTTGTGGTTCCTTGCGTCTTGGTGTCTTAGTGGCCACAAAGACACCAAGACATAAGGAAATATACTGTTAAAGAGCCGATTATTCTACAATCACCATTTTTACGTCCAATGACGCTAAGATCCTTTTCCAGAAGAAAATTCATAAACACCTTATTTTTGGGTTGCGGTTTGGTGGGCACTTGCAGCCCGAAAAAATCCGCTAAAAAAGAAACACCACGTGTTAAACCAACCGATCCTTGCAATGATTTTTCCGGCGTAAGCGAGGGTGAGTTGGATAAGCGCAATAAATTAGGTTATACAAGAGAAGCACCTATGCCGGATAAACAGTGCAACTCATGCAAATTATATCTCCCACCAAAATCCGGTAAAGCCTGCGGCGACTGTATGTTATTCAAAGGTCCCGTCGATTCGAATGGTTCATGCGCCTATTGGGCACCACTGACTTAAATTAGATTTTCAGGTCACAAAGTATTCCGATGAGCGGGGCTTATGTTTTCATGATAATAACTTCTTCAGGTTAGTTCAGAACCGAAGCCCAACTGAGATGGTTCACCAACAGGACTGACTAAAAAGTAACTATGGAATCATTTATCCCACATATTGTTCTCTCTGTGATTTCTCTGTGTGCATTTCCTCTTTGAACTCTGTGGTAAAAAGGATTTGACCCATTTTTAACACAGAGGACACAGAGGAGGCACACAGAGTTCACTGAGCTTTAACAGAACAAAATTTCGCTAAAGAAAAAATGCCTTGAGAAGCTGTGGAGGCACTAAGCGGACAGCATGAGTACAATAGAAGTTCACAACGTCAGTTCTAATCTTTTAGCGCACCCTGTCTTGCCGTTTTCGCCGGCTCAACGACCCATATAAAGGAATGACGAAGGTTTTCTGCCAGGAGAATTCTTCCTTTTTTATCGGCACAGATCACGCTGCATTGTGCGGTATTTTCAGGCCAGCCAAGACATGCCAGCGAACCAACCATCGGGTCATAACTCAGCAGCCACGAATTATCCTCATCCCTGCCCCCCAACATGTATAATTTCCCATCACCGCCGTAAGCGAGTGATTTCAAATTCCAGTATTGAAAGGCCTTGCCTTTGTTGATTACCATCGAGCTGGATGGTTCAAACTTGAAAAGGAATCCATCGTTGATGGTGCCACACCAGAAGCCGCCATCACGGGCCCGAATCGCAGAGGCTATTCCGTTTTCATAGAGCGGATCGGAATCCATCCCGGTTTGGGTTGGAATGACCAGACCCGTAAAAACAGGTTTATCTTCGCCATACGCAAGCCGGTAAATGCGGCCCCCTTCCAACGAAGAATACGTGGATGAACCACCCTTCATCAGTTCTTGCTTTGCCATCGCAATTTCTGCCCGGAAATACGTTGAATAATACAAGGTACCCACATCATCCATCATCAACACTTTAGGAACACCCCTCCATGACACCCTGCCAAGATCCTTCACTCGCCAGGGCGTCATCACCTCCCCGAAATCGCTGATGGTTTTGCTCTTCACGTCAAAAGAAAATAGATGACCGGCTGGATACGATACGCCATAAATTTTTCCACGAACCGAGTCAACTGCAATGCAATTGATCCCCTGGCCTCTTGCCATGATTCCCAAATCCTCTGTTTTCCTGGTGGATGGATCGAATGAGAAGAGATGCCCTCCTTCGTAGGAGTTGGTTTTGTCATCGAGGACATCATCATAGGTAGTAGTACTGCCAATAAGAACATTTCCTTTTCCATAAGCGATGTCACTAACCGCTGTCTGCCCCGGAATTGATAAAGTCAGATTCAACACGTGCTCCACTTTTTCCCCGTCGGTCCGGAAGAGATGGCAGTTCTCCGCGCCCCACGTAGCCTTTGTGCCTGCGTAAACCCATCCATCGTTCATGAGGATCATATCCGTGACCGCACTTTCACCACCCTGAATCGGACCTCTGGGGCCGTTTGAAATTAACAGGCGATTCGAAATTGCATTACCGGGAATCCCTCCTAACCGCTGGGCAAAGGCCATGCTATTGTTGAATAGGATAGCAAAAAGCAAAAATCCTACGCAGGCCGGCATTTTATTATTTTTCATTCCAATAAATTTCTTACTCATTCAAGATTCTTTGGCGGATCATATCTTACCAAATAGGGCCGCGTGACCGGCTCACCATTTTTATTCGTCACAAGCTGATTATCTTTAAACAGATGACCGTAACAACTGAAGAATACCGCATGATTCTTATTGACGAGTGAACCAAAGCACCCTTCCACTCCTTCAGCCTGTGCTAACCAATGAAACTTCTTCTTTTTTAGATCCAAAACAGTAATTACCTCCAGCGCACTTTCAAGTACCCTGCCACCATGGTTGCCGGCCATGAAATAAAGCCGGTCCCACTCCTCGTCGAGTGCGATGTTGGGTGTATAGTGTCCCTGTTCAGGCATACCAAGGACATGTCCAAGGTCTTCAAGCTTGCCGGCCATTGGATCCAGGCTCCAGACAAAGCCGTCGGTTGAAATTGCGTAAATGATATTTTTGGAAGACATGACCGAGGAACGAAAGTCCATTAACTTTCCGGGAAGCTTTACATCCAGATCGGTGAATTTTTGTGTATCCGGATTGAATTTGGTCAAGCCGCCTACGTCGTTGGCGAAATAACAAAAACCATCCTTATCCATAATCATTTCCCTTACCCTGTCCTCTACCCTGCTCATGCGCGCTACCGATTCATAGCGATTCAGTTCCATGGTTGCAAGGTTCACGCGAAAGAACTTTGCCCGGTCGACCGTGATGCCATTGAGCATATCTCGTTTTTCGTCATAGTACAGACCTACTACCGCACCGTTTGGAAAGGGTATTCCAAAATAATCAACGTCGTTTGTTGCAGGATTATATTTGATTAAGGCGCCCCCGGCATAACTCTTAGGATAATAAGCGCGCGTGTATTCATGCGTATAGGACAGACCCATGTATCCTGCGAAATACAGATTGCCTTTGGAATCAGAAGCAATATTGGAGTGGATCTTGCCATGGCCTGGCGTTTCTGCATTGGAATAGAGCGCACTTGCTCTGTCCAATTCCAGCGCGACAAAAGACTTATCCTGTTTGGGATCGTAGTACGATAGCGCGGTATTTCCAAATCCCCATGGTCTTTCATAGTTTTCTCCTTTGTCAAAAGGACCGGTGATCGCATCCGTTCCCCAGTGGTCGCCTCCGCAATACCAGACTTTGCCATCCGGTGTTTCCGTGATCTTATTCCAGTTTGTATTCTGTGCTGACTCTCCTTTCCAGACCAGCCCGTCAGCGGGATACATGTTCAAACGGATCTTTTTTAAATTTTTGATATTGATCGATTGCCCCGGGCTAACGATGGGGATGACCAACAGGCTCACCAGGATTGTCAGACCGCATTTTCGAATTGTCATATATTAGATGCTGTTAGTAAATCACTCAAATTTAGTCATTAGCCATTAGTAATTAGTTTAGTTATTGGCCATTAGTAATTGGAAATTGGACAATTATTGGACAATTGTTATTTGATTACTAAAATTGCCTCAGTAACTCAAACCCACCAACGACCAATTACCAATTACTAATTACTAATAGAATGGGCTTCCCTTGGAAACTTGGAACATTATAGAAATAAGAAAGT
>JBGPGZ010000144.1:0-8934 GCA_041484175.1 Cyclobacteriaceae bacterium
AACGACTGCTCCAAGATCATAGAAATAAATCCAAAGAATATGGACGCGTATCATATGCGCGGGTTGCTGCGCATCAACTTTGGAAACACCAAAGACGGTTGCCTCGATCTGAGCAAGGCAGGCGAACTGGGTGACCTGAGAGCCTATGAGGATATCAAGGAAAAATGCAATCAGAAGGTCGGAACCGGCGACTAAGTCACCATTTGTCAAGGGCCAGCCCTTATTTCTTTACTAATCTATATTGTTTTCCCGGAAGGGATGCAACCAGGCCGCCAAACTCAAGGTTGAGCAATACAGAAGCAAGCGTGCCGAGGGGTATTTCGCTTTGGAAACTCAATTCGTCGATCATAACGGGTGTGTCTTTTTGCCTTAGTAATTGAATTACTTTCTGTTCTTCGGGCCGGAAGGCTGTAAGATCGAACAAGGAAAGCGTTCCGTCTTTTTTTGAACTTTGTTTTAAGCCCCAATTCATTATGTACTCCAGGTCTTTGACCGAGACAAGCAGATGGGCCTTGTTTATTTTGATCAATTTGTTGCACCCCTCTGAATACATTTGACCTATATTCCCGGGCACGGCAAATACGTCCTTATTGTAGCTGTTGGCGATCTCCGCGGTGATCAGCGCACCGCCTTTTTCCGCAGCCTCCACAATGATCAACGCGTCACAAAGACCCGCAATGATGCGATTGCGAGCCGGAAAATTGTGAGCGTCGGGCTGGGTGCCAAAATGGTTTTCGGTGATAAGCCCGCCGTGATCCAGCATCTTTCTGGCGGTATCCTTGTGTGCCGCGGGATAAATAATATCCATACCGCTACCCATGATGCCAACAGTGGGTAAGTCATTTTTCAATGCCTGTTTGTGGGCATGAATATCGATCCCGTAAGCCAGCCCGCTTACGATCAAAGCCTGATGTGGCACGAGCCCTTCGACAATTTTCTCTACCATTTCCTTGCCGTACCCCGTTGCCTGCCTGGTACCGACAATTCCAACAACTTTTTGTTGGTTGAGATTGATATTTCCCTTGACATAGAGGAGGGAAGGCGAATCCTCAATGACCTTGAGGCGGGATGGGAATTTTTTATCGGTAAAAAAGAGAATGTCAACATCTTCCTTCTCGGCTTTCCTGAATTCTTTCTCTGCCTCCGGGAAAGTATTTCCGGTTCTGATCGACTCGGCCGTGACTTCACCAATGCCAGGCACTTTGAGCAACTTCCCTTTGGGCGTCTTAAATACCTGGGCTGCAGAGCCGCAATAGCTCACCAACTGCTTGACCAGGTAGTCACCAATACCAGGAACAAGGTGGAGTGCGAGAAAGGAAAGCCGTTCATGATCCATACATATATAGGCTGGTGATCAGTTTTAGCAACGAACACAACTAAAAAACACCCCGAAGCGCCGGGATGACTTTTCCAATAAGGGTAGGGGGGGTCAGAGCTTATCGCGGACTTCAGACAAAAACCGGCGTACCTGCTTGAGCGAATCCATCATCTCCATTTTATCCTTAACAGACTGCGTGTCATTTTTGAGCATTTCTTTAGCACCCTGCAGCGTAAAGCCCTTTTCTTTCACCAGATGATAGATTGTGCGGACGCTATCAATATCCTCTTTTGTAAACTGGCGGTTCCCTTTGCGGTTTTTTTTGGGCTGGATGATTTCGAATTCGGACTCCCAGAAGCGGATCAACGATGGGGCTACGTGAAACAACTCGGATACTTCACCGATTGAATAATATAGCTTCTCGATTTCTTTTTCCTTATAACCCATGCAGAGCGAAAGAACAGTGCTTTGTGGTAGTTTCAGATATCTGACTTACGCAAAGTAACAATTCTTTAAACTTAGCGCAACCTTGGTATAAGAAATTAATCGACAAGCTGTCAACATTAGTTTGTGGATTTCTTTATCCAGCCATTGTCATCAATCACAAGCTTTGATTCAGGAAAATCTTGTTTTGTAAGTTCTTGTATCTTTTTGATCGCCTGCTTTTGTGAATCAATCTCCACAGGAGCTGGAAAGCCCTGGATACAGGATGTAATTTTGGCTTGCAGAAATCCACCCATTGAATCTGTATAGACTTTCACGATCGGCGCAAACCCGTTGATGCCGGACACGTTGATACCCCCGAAGGTGCAGAAATTACCAAGGCTATATGCGACAAAACGGTTTTTATACAGCTCCACGCCTCTGACAACGTGCGGACCGTGACCAAACACAACGTCCGCGCCTGCGTCAATGACCGTGTGTGCCAGTTGGTGCACATTGCCGCGGTTTTCGCCATAAAACAATTCATAGTCTCTTGGAACGTGCTGGTATTGAGGGCCCTCAGCGCCACCGTGAAACGAAACAATCACCACGTCACAAATGGAGTCCAGATGCATCACCATTTTCTTCGCCTCCACAAGATTATTGATATTGACGCAACCATCATTGGGGGCGAATCCGATGAATCCGTAGCGGATGCCTTTCTTTTGAAAGGTCGTGTAAGGCTTCATCAACTGTCCGGCATGATAGAGCCCGGCGTTCTCGAGCGTCTGAATTGTGCTCTTTGAGCCGGTTTGCCCGAAATCTCCTGCATGGTTATTTGCCAGGCTTAATACATCAAAGCCTGCATTCACCAGGTTTGACACATATCGCTCAGGGCTTCGAAACACGTAGCACACCTTCGGGTTGCGGCAAGTCTTTGCAATTCCACCCTGGTCGAGCAGTACGCCCTCCAGATTGCCCATGGTTACATCTGCGTCTTTCAAGATTTCTTCAACTCCAGCAAAAAGATGGCGACCGTCATCGGGAGGCAATCCGGAATTATCCGGGTAGTTGCTGCCCATCATGATATCGCCTACAGCGATGATGGTAAGTGTATCTGCGGCCAGTGAATCGGCGAATGACGGGGTTGCTGAATGAGTTGATACGGCAAGAGCCGTGGTCGTGGATAAAAATCCGCCTGACAGTGGAAATGGGTAAAAAAGTGCGCGTGTAAAAAGAAGAAAAATCGCAATGAGAAGGAAAATGACTGATAGAAGGATCTTTCTTGACATGATTCTATGTAACAAGCCGCAAAGAAAAGGAATTTTAGTTGGAGGAAGGAATTACACGGCGGTGTGTGTGGAAACTAATCTAATGAGGCCTTTCCTTTTTTGCCTAATTCGATCAGTTTTTCGTATTCTTTGTTGCTCAGGTCGCGCTGAAAGAAATTGATAGGATTGACCTGGTTCCCTTTAAAAAGTATTTCGTAATGAAGGTGGTTGCCAAAGGAGAGCCCTGTATTTCCAACATAACCGACTACCTGTCCGCGCTGTATATGCTGTCCAAGGGAAACGATATAGCGGATCATGTGAGCATAGCGTGTCTGAAAGTTATATCCGTGATTGAGGTAGACAACATTTCCATACGTCGTTGCCCCATCCGCAAATTCCACGATGCCGTCGCCGGTGGCGTATATGGGCGAGCCCTCGGGGGCTTTGAAGTCAAGGCCTTTGTGATCTCGCCAATACCCCAATACAGGATGAAGCCGCATGCCGTACGTCGTGTAAAGTTGGATTAGCGTTTCGTTGCTGATCGGTTGAATGGCGGGACGGGAGGCCCACATCTTCTCTTTTTCTTTCAATTCATTTTCAAGTTCATCCAGGGACTGGCTCTCTATGTCAAGCCGGTTCTTGAGTTTTTCGGCTTTTTCCAACGAATATTTTATTAGCGGATAGCGGATAAACGCAATTGCCTTCTCCCTACCACCCACGCCAGCCTCGCGCATGGATGAAGGCAACGGACCCAGATCCAGGATGGACCGGTAGTTTTGGTCATCATTTTGCTCCAGCATCGCCAATTTGCCTGAAACCTTTCTCAGGTGGTCATTGAGGATATCCCATTCCGTCTTTAGCACCCGGTTTGCCAGCTTCAATTGTGTTTCATCCCACAGCGGATACTTGCTATTGAAATAGATAACCCCGCAGAAGCCGATTGCCAGGGCGACAGTCAAGAAGACGATCGACTTCTGCAAAAAGACTTTGCCCGTAACGATGATGGGCTCGTACTTGCAGGTATCCGGGTTATATAGGAATCTTGTTTTCAATCCATTGATTGATTTAGCTTCCGGCTTGCCTGCCAAATCAGTTCATATTCATCGGGACTAAGGCCATGCATCAAAAACTTCACGGGGTCCATATTTCTTCCGTCCTTGAGCACTTCATAGTGGACGTGCGGTGCCACTGAGCCACCGCTGATTCCAATCGTTCCGAGAGACTGCCCCTTGCTTATCTTTTGTCCGTATCTTACCGCGATGGCCCCCAGGTTCGCATAGCGTGTAACATAGCCGTTACCGTGTTCGATCTCAACATAGTTGCCAAAGCCGGCCTGCAAATCGCTGTAGCTTACCGTAGTCACCCAACCCGGCCCTGCGGCAAGCACTTCTGATCCACGCGGCGCAGCCAGATCGACTCCATCATGATGATAATTGCCTTTGTGAAAAGGATTAATCCTGATTCCATACCCGGAGACCATCTTGCTTGCATCAAAGTCGCCGATCGGTGCAAAAGTAGGCGCCGCAGTGAGCAAGGAAATGTCTTTCTTTTTTATACTGGCCTTTTCGGCAAAATACCGGTTCCTAGTCATGGCAATGGAATGCAAGTCTGCAAATTTTGAATAAAGGGAAGCGGTCAGCTCATGAAACCCGGAAGCGTCTGCCAACAAAATCTCTTTACTGGATTTGGCCATGGCCGGTTGTTCATCCGTCTTTTTGGTTTCAAATATTTTTTCATACAGCGATCTGTCTTTTGATTCCAACTCCGCCATCTGACTTTCCGCCGACATAAGTTGCGCCATAAGTTCGATCTTGTAGTCCTTCAGCGCATTATTTTCTGCCCGCAGGGAATTTTCCAGCGGCGTTTCAATAAGGTAGTTTTGGGCGACCGTCAGTGCGACGAAAAATAAAAAGCCAACCGACAAGAGGCCAAGGGTAGTCGTGAAAATAGTGAGGATGGAGGTCTTCGCGCGTTCGAACCGAAGGGTCTTTTGATTATAAATGTATTTCGGTTGGGGCATGTTCGTTGCAAGTTCGCTTAGACCTTAAACCATTCGTGCATACCCTTCGAAAATCATTCTTTCCTTTCTTTATGACCGTTCAGCGTGTAATTTTGTAGGTTCTTGAGGCCTTTAACGGTCATAAATATAAAGAAAAATCCTACCTGGCCTAATAATCAGGAGGATGTAAACGGACTAAAATTGCTTTGGAAGTGATGGATTCGGGTACAATTAGGCAGAAATTCCTTGATTTTTTTAGAAATAAGGGTCATCAGATAGTCCCTTCGGCCCCCCTGGTGCTGAAAAATGACCCCACACTGCTCTTTACCAATTCGGGCATGGTGCAGTTCAAAGATTACTTTCTGGGAAACGCCGTGCCGCGCAATAAGAGAATAGCCGATACCCAAAAATGTCTCCGTGTCAGCGGAAAACACAACGACCTCGAAGACGTGGGGCTTGACACGTATCATCACACGATGTTTGAGATGCTTGGCAACTGGTCGATCGGTGATTATTTTAAAAAGGAAGCGATCACCTGGGCCTGGGAACTGCTGACGGAAGTGTACCGGCTTCCAAAAGATAGACTCTACGTCACCGTTTTTGGTGGCGACCAGGGTGATCATCTCCCGGTCGATGAAGAGGCTTCCGGATTGTGGAAGGCATTCGTCCCGGAAGACAGGATCCTGCGCGGTAAGAAAAAAGACAATTTCTGGGAGATGGGTGAAAGCGGTCCGTGCGGACCTTGCTCTGAGATTCACATTGATCTTCGGACTGATGAAGAAGTGAAGAAAAGGCCGGGTAAGGATCTTGTCAACAATGATCATCCCCAGGTGGTTGAGATTTGGAATCTTGTGTTCATCCAGTTTAACCGGTTAAGCTCCGGTCAGCTAGAGCCACTTCCCGAAAAGCATGTAGACACCGGGATGGGGTTCGAACGGTTATGTATGGCAATCCAGGGCAAGACTTCGAATTATGACACCGATGTCTTCCGGCCGCTGATGGATTTCATCGCGAAGGAATTAAGGGTGACCTACGGTGATGATAACAAAGTCGATGTTGCCATTCGCGTCATAGCTGACCACGTTCGCGCTGTTAGCTTTGCAATCGCTGACGGACAGTTGCCATCAAACACCGGAGCAGGTTATGTAATCAGAAGGATCTTGAGAAGGGCTGTGCGATATGGATTCTCCTACTTAAATCTAAAAGAGCCATTTATTTACAGGCTCGTGCCGATTCTGTCGACGCCTTTGAAGGATGTATTTCCTGAATTGCATCAGCAGTTGGAGTATGTGAGCCGGGTGATGCATGAAGAGGAGATTTCTTTTTTGAGGACGCTGGAGAAAGGATTAAAACGAATCGAATCCATTCAGGGCGAGTTGAAAAACAAAACCATTGGCGCGGAACTGGCGTTTGAACTGTACGACACTTTTGGATTTCCGTTTGATTTGACCTCGCTCATTGCCCGCGAACGCGGATTTACGGTCGATGAAAGAGGCTTCCAGGTCGAGATGGAAAAGCAAAAATCCCGTTCCAAAACCGATGCGGCCAAAGAGACGGGCGATTGGGTAGTTGTTGCAGAGGGTGACAAACCGGAATTTGTAGGCTATGAACAACTGGAATCCGTTTCCAGGCTTTTGAGGTATCGGAAAGTGAAACAGAAAAACAAAGAACTATATCAACTGGTACTCGACAAGACTCCGTTCTATGGAGAAAGTGGCGGGCAAGTCGGTGATACCGGTGTCATCCAGGCCGGTCAGGAGAAAATTGATGTAATCGATACCAGAAAGGAGAATGAGTTGATTGTTCATTTTGTAGAGAAACTTCCTTCGACACTCGAAGGTGATTGGAAGGCGCTAGTGGAACCGGAAAAACGTCGCCGAACGATGAGCAATCATTCTGCTACCCATTTGTTGCATGCTGCCCTTCGTAACGTGCTGGGAAAGCACGTCGAGCAAAAAGGGTCGTTGGTAAATGAAAAGATCTTACGATTCGATTTCTCCCACTTTGCGCCGATGGCTGATGAAGAACTCAGTAAGGTTGAGTTGCTGGTCAATCGCAAGATCAGGGAAGACATTGCGATGAGCGAACGAAAGAACGTTCCTATCGATCGGGCGAAAGGCCTTGGCGCCATGGCCTTGTTTGGCGAAAAATACGGCGATTTTGTGCGTGTCATTGAGTTTGATCCGAAATTTTCGATTGAACTTTGCGGAGGGACCCATGTTTCATCGACCGGAAAGATCGGGTCGTTCAAAATCCTCTCGGAGAGCTCAGTGGCGGCGGGGGTAAGGAGAATTGAAGCGTTAACGGCCGAGGGCGCCGAGCAATTTGTAAATGATGAATTGAGATTGCTCAATGAAGTGAAGGGCATCCTGAAAAACCCGAAGGATTTGGTGCTTGCAACCAAAAACCTGGTAGAGGAAAGACACGCGCTTGGAAAGAAATTGGACGAGTTGTATCAGCAACAAACTAATATTTTAAAGGATGATCTTGCCCGGAGAGCGGTAAAGTCAAACGGTCATACATTGATCCTTGAAAGGGTGAGCCTGCCTAATGCGGATTCACTGAAGAATATTGCGTATGCCTTGCGCAACCAATTTGATGATCTGTTGATGATCCTGGCTGCGGATGTGGACAGCAGACCTCAGGTGGCCGTGATGATCGGAGAGAAGCTGGCGGCAACGAATCGATTTCACGCCGGCAATATCGTTAAGGAATTGGCCAAGGAAATAGATGGAGGAGGGGGAGGCCAACCTTTCTTTGCTACGGCAGGCGGTAAGAATTTGAATGGTTTGGATACGGTTTTGGAGAAGGCGAAATTGTTGATCAAATAAATCACAAGTAAGAGGTCAGGAGTAAGAAGTAAGAAGAATCTCTTTGCGTCCTTTGCGGCTTTTGAGTGGAAGATTTTTTTAATCACAGATGGCGAACGTTCGCCAGAAAACCCGCAAAGAAATTACTGCATTGAAGAAATAACCATGGAAAAGGAAATTCGCGATAAATATGCCGTCGTCATTGGACTTGAAGTTCACGCGCAGCTTCTTACCAAAAGCAAGATCTACAATTCGGACTCAACGGAATATGGCAGTGCACCCAACACGAATGTGAGTGTAATTACGCTGGGGCATCCCGGCACCCTGCCCAGGTTGAACAAGAAGACGGTGGAATTCGCCATCATGATGGGACTGGCATGCCATTCACAAATTTCACGCCTTCAGATTTTTGATCGCAAGAATTATTTCTACCCTGATCTTCCCAAGGGCTATCAGATCACGCAAGACAGGACGCCCATTTGCAAGGGAGGCTATGTCACTATTAAATCCGCCAAAGGTGTTGACCGCAACATCGGATTGAATCGCATCCATATCGAAGAGGATGCCGGGAAGTCGATTCACCTGGCGGCAGAAAGCGATACACTCTTGGATTTCAACCGCGCCGGAGTCCCGTTGATCGAGATTGTCACCAATCCCGAGATCAGGGACCCGGAGGAGGCCTATGCATTCCTGACCGAAATCCGAAAGCTCGTACGCTATCTCGGCATTTGTGATGGAAACATGGAGGAGGGCTCTTTGCGCTGTGATGCCAATGTTTCGGTGATGCTAAACAACGCGATGGAGTTTGGTAAAAAGGTGGAGGTGAAGAACATGAACTCGATTCGGAATGTGCAGCACGCCATTGACCATGAGATCGGACGGCAGATTGCACAATTGGAGAAGGGGATTGCAGTTGTCTCCGAAACACGGACGTTTGATGCCAATTTGGGGTTGACGCATGGCATGCGCACGAAGGAAGAGTTGAATGACTACCGCTATTTTCCGGATCCCGATCTGAGTCCGCTGGAGGTTTCCGAGGAATGGCTGGAGGAGATCAGGGCTTTGATGCCGGCTCTACCGCGTGAACGGTTTCATCGTTATGTCGCTGAGTAC
>JBGPGZ010000145.1:0-8922 GCA_041484175.1 Cyclobacteriaceae bacterium
CCAGCATCAATCTGAACCTGGCGTCCAAGGCGATGGCGTATTTTGATGGGCGAGACTATGTGCTGCCGGAAGACATCAAGGAAGTAGCGCTGGACGTGATGAATCATCGTATCCTTCTTAATTATGAAGCGGAGGCAGACAACGTAAAAACCTCTGATATCATCAAGGCAATCCTCATGCGGGTACCGATCAATAAGTAGCGATTGTACCCAGTTTACGCTAACGCAGTATTAACCTGACTTTACGCGCTTTATTTGAAAGTTATCTGCGAGTTGCCCGGATTTTTTATTTAAGCAATTCATAATCAAATGAGGTAAAGCAACCGTGCTTGGGTGACCGGCTTCCTGCGGCCTGCCGGTTGAAGAGGTTAACAGGGACCTCCTTAACAATTTCGTAATGCTGCCGACCACCTCAGGTAATATAAGCGGGCGACCTTTGCGGCAAACTATTACGCATGCAGCGACTCTGCGCACTTTTCCTCATCAGTTTCACTTCAATACAATCATTTGGACAAGGCTCAATCACCGGAGTGATAACGGACGCCAAATCAAAAGAGCCGATTATCGGTGCGAGCGTTATTATTCAAGGAACAACAACAGGCGCGGCAACCGATGTGGAGGGCAAATTTCTCATCGCGAAGGTGGTTGCCGGGACGTACACACTTCAAGTAACGTCCATCACTTATAAAACTCATTTGATTCCCAATCTTGTAGTTGAAGATGCTAAGCGTGTCACGGTCGATGTGCCGCTGGCTGAAGATGTATCAGAACTTCAGGAGGTGGTGGTGACCAGCGGCAGGGCGTATGATACCGATTTTGAATTGCTGAGATCCATAAAGGAGAATAGGGTAGTGATGGTGGGTATTACCTCAGAACAAATTAACAAGACATTGGACAGGGATGCAGCCCAGGTTTTGAAAAGGGTCCCCGGGATCACGATAAAGGATGAACAATTCGTTCAAATCAGAGGGATTGCGGAACGCTACAATCCGGTCATGCTTCACAATGCCTATGCACCCAGTGTGGAAACGGACGTTCGGTCATTTTCTTTTGCAACCGTCCCGAGCAGCCAGCTCGACAGAATCCTCATATTTAAAAGTCCTTCACCCGACCTACCCGGAGACTTTGCCGGGGGCGTAGTAAAAATTTTTACGAAGAGCATTCCCGATGAAAATGGAATTGTTATTGACTACAGTACGCAATACAGGGCAGGCACTACTCTTCAGGACTTTTCTCACCAGCAAAGGAACTCGGGATATTTAACCGGTTTTAACAATGGGTATTATAATTTGCCAGCCACCTTCCCGGCCGATGCGGGCGCCGCGCAAGGGAGTGACTTAATTGACGCAGGACGCTCGCTAAAGAATCTGTGGACCCCGCAGAGAAGTACTGCACTACCCGATCAACGGTTTACCTTAACGTTTAACCGGAAGTTTAATATTGGCAAGGTTCAGGTAGGCAACATCACGGCCTTGAATTATTCCAACGCGTTTGCAAAATATGACATGCAGCGTGCGGATTATACGCAGAACGGGGCAACCATGGACCAGAATTACAGTTACGCCGATAAACAATACAATCAGTCAATTCGGACAGGACTTCTTTTTAATTGGGCTTTCCGCTTCAATCCCGGGAGCACCATTGAGTTCAAAAACATATACAACCAAAGCAGTCTTGATCAGTACGTCGACCGGAAAGGCACGGAAACCAGTCTGGGGCAAATCAACGGATCGTTCGATAAGGTTTACCGTGGAATCTATTCGGGCCAACTTATGGGGACTCACGAACTTTTCAATAGGCATAGCTCCGTGGAATGGGTGACTGGTTATAACAAGACGTATCGCGATCAGCCGGACTACAAGCGGTACCAATCTGTTGATGGAAGTTCTGGTGTTGTCCAGTTAAATATTCCAAACTCGGTTACGCCAACTGCATTGGGAAGATTCTTTGCCAGGCTTGATGAAGAGGCCTATTCAGGCGGTATGTCGGTAAAGCAGCGATTTGCGTTTACCGATGATCCGTTAAGAAGCCCTGAATTGAAGGCTGGCATTTTCTTTGAAAATAAGACGAGGACATTCAATGCCAGAAACATAGGATACAGAGCGTCACCACAATTTAACGACATGCAGCCTAACCCGTTGTCCTATGTATCGATCGGCGAGCTTTTTCAGCCGCAAAACATAAACAATACAACCGGTATAAGAATTGGAGAAATTTCTGATCCCAAGGACAGCTACTCCGCTTCCAACAACCTGCTTGCTTATTACTTAATGACCTCCATTCCGATCGGAGCGAAATTCAAACTGGATGGTGGCGCCAGATTGGAAGACAATTTACAACAGCTTCATAGCGTTGAGCCATCCAACCTGCATGTGGTACGGATGCTGCCATCGGCAAACTTAAGCTACAATTTTACAAATAAGATGCTGGTGCGCGTGGCTTATGGTCAGACTTTGAACAGGCCTGAATTCCGGGAACTGGCGGCTTTTACTTTCTATGATTTCAATTTCAACTTTCTGTATTCAGGACAAAAAAATCTTAAGACTGCCAGGATCCAAAATATAGACCTGCGTTGGGAATTTTATCCGAGCAAAACAGAATTGGTCACATTCGGCGGGTTTTACAAACGATTCGACAATCCGATCGAACCTTATGTTTCACCGCTTAGCCCTGGCGGTGGGAACAAATTAATTACTTATGAGAATTCGCAGAATGCAATTGTTTATGGATTGGAATTGGAGGTGAAGAAATCCTTAGCCGGGCTTGGTGGTTCAAGATTTCTGAACAACTTAAATCTCCTGTTCAATTCAGCGCTCACCAGGAGCGTTGTTAACATTAGCACAAATCCCGCATTTGCTACTGGCCGATCTTCTTCAAGGCCGCTCCAAGGCCAGGCCCCCTATGTTGTCAATACAGGAGTATTCTATGCATCAGAAAGCACAGGATGGCAAGTCAACCTGCTATATAACGTCGTCGGAAAAAATGTCTTCCTGGTGGGAACTGATTTCTATCGCGACGTCTACGTCATGCCAAGAAATGTCTTAGACCTGACATTTAATAAACGATTGGCCGGAAAATTCACGCTGAAGGGGGGTATAACGGACATTCTCAATCAGCCTATGGTCTTGCTGCAAGATGGAAACGCCGATAAGAAATTAGATCGAAAGTCCGACCAGGTAATTCAGAAATTCAGACCCGGCCAGGTGTTTTCCATTGGATTTTCTGTCCGATTGTGAAAGAAAAGGACCAGCAAAAAACCATTTATTCAGCTCCCCATTCGAGGGCTTTGTTATTTCTTAACAAAGGCTAAACATTCGTAAAATAACCTTGGGTTTGAGATAACATTGGGATAATGTCTAAGCGATAGGTTTACGATTACAAAATCAAGAAACCACCAAATCACAATAAAACCAATGAAATCAAACAAACTACTCAGGAATGCATTGACTGCGACGACGGCCGTAGTGGTCAGCTCCATGATCTTCCTTGCTTCATGCAAGAAAGATACAGTAGAACCCACTAAGCCGGCCCCGACACTGACAGTAAGTACGACTTCCGTATCGAATACCGCCGGCTCTGCAGTCACGACCTCCGTCCAGGTGGACTCACCGGAAGGAGGGAAACTTCTTACCATCCTTGTTAACGGTGCTGCAGATGCAACCCTTGCCAACGTAACGTTGGATGGCACAACCTCTCAAAGTGTACCGATCAATTTCACGATACCTGGGGCAGCGACAGACGGCACGACCTATACGATCACTTTCCAGGCATCGGATAAAAAAGATCAGCTTTCTGCACTGGCTAGCTTTGTCGTGACGGTCTCCGCGGTTCCAGCGAAAACAATTGTAGACGTTCCGGCTGGGAATATTACCACCGACACACATTGGACTGCTGACAAGATTTACCGGTTGAATGGCTACGTGCGCATAGGCACGGACACTCACTCAGGTGCCGGCGTGGCCCCTGTTGTCTCAGCCACCGCAACGCTGACCATTGATGCGGGCACGGTGATTTATGGAAAGACGGGAACTCCAGGCGGGACCCTTATCATTCAGCGAGGAAGCAAGATCGTGGCGATCGGCACCGCGGATCATCCGATCGTATTTACTTCGGAAAAAGCAATTGGATCACGAAGCGCCGGGGACTGGGGAGGTTTGGTCATTTGTGGTAAAGCCACCAACAATATCACGGCTTCCACCTCTACGGGCACTGTTGGTATTGAAGAGTTAGAAGGTGCTTATGGAGGTTTTCATGGCGGCGGTGGCGCTCCGGACAATGCCGATAATTCCGGCACGCTGCAATATGTCCGAGTGGAGTTTGCCGGCTACCCTATCAACCCTAACCAGGAGCTCAACGGGATAACCTTCGGAAGTGTCGGGTCAGGTACTACGATTGATCACGTCCAGGTTACGTACGCCAATGATGACTCATTTGAGTGGTTTGGCGGTGCAGTGAATGCAAAGAACTTGATTGCCTACAGAGGACTCGATGATGATTTTGATACCGACAATGGTTTTAGCGGCCACGTGCAATTCGGTCTGGGTATTCGCGATGCCAGTATTGCCGACCAATCCGGCTCCAACGGCTTTGAATCTGACAACGACGCGGCAGGTTCGGCCAATACGCCTGTAACATCAGCAGAATTTTCAAACATGACGATCATCGGAGGAAAAGCTACCAGCGGAAAGACCATCAATCTTCAATTCCAGAATGGTGCTCAGTTAAGAAGAAATGGCCAGCAAAAAATAATTAATTCCATCATCACAGCTTATCCCAACGGTATCTACATCGATAATGCCTTGGGGACACCGGGAACGATCGCCAATGCGACCAGCGGATCGCTGGTATTGAAAAACAACATACTTGCCGGAGTAGAAGCCTGGGGGGGAAATGGATTTGGGTCTGCAGCGACGGCCGATGAAATGACAGTCCTTGGCCTGTCAGCAGCCGGAAGCAATCATCCGAACAACCCCCGTGGGCGCGTTGTGGCCGGCGGCGTCGGTGCATTTACAAATGGTGCGTTTGCTTTTACGACAGAATCACAAATCAGTGCGCAGGCTGCGGTTGCCTGGTTTGCTTCATTAAACACCGTATTGCCCAAATGGAATACTTCTGGACTTGACGCTTCAATCTTTGAGCCGAAGGAAGCCACGCCCACCCTTATTCCGACAGCGGCCTCTCCGCTCACGACGGGAGCCAGTTTTTCGGGTTTCACAAATCCTTTTTTCACTTCAGTAACTTATCGTGGGGCCTTTGGCACCACGGATTGGACGACCGGAGGATGGGTAAACTGGAACCCTCAGATTACGGATTACTCGCATTCAAACTAGTTTGGAAATTGATTGAATAAAGATCGGGGTCTGAAGGCTCCGATTTTTTTATTGCCCTGATTGTTATCTTTAAAAGATGAACCGCGTTTTTGCCTTTATTCCGATTCTAATGATCCTTGGCTGTTCCATGAAGGACAAATACGATGTGGCCCGCTATCATAATCTGATGGAGCAGGACTCGGTGCTTACCAGCATCATTACATACCTCTATGCGCCTCCCGTTTACACTTCAGTGAAGGATCGTTTTAGGCCGGAACACCGCAATTTCTATTCGTCGTTAACCGGGAAGTTTTCTATTCTTAAATACTATGTTGCTAAGAATGGAACCAACTACTTCTATCTGCTTCGCCCCGCAGCCAAAGTGGGTGACAAAAGAGGAGTGGGAGGATACTTTAGAATGAACGATCATTTTCAACTTTTCGGTTTTCGTGAAGTTTTTGTCACGCCCATTCTTCCCGAAGATGAGTTAAAAAACCGCTGCGCTTTTTTGTTTGATGAAATGGTGAAGGGAAATATTGTCAGTTACCTCAAAATGCCTACCTACGTACAATGGCCGAACGAAGTTTCTACCTACGATACAACGATTTACGAGTGGAGATTAGTCACCGATTCATTGAATTGAGGCCTGGACACTTATTAAGAAATTGTTAAGTTCTTAACAATTATTTCTCATTCCCGTAATCGATAAACCCAATTGTAATCAGCCCAATGCGATTTGGTCTATATGTGCGGCCAAAACCGTGTTTGATTTCCTTGTTCACGTATCAATTTGTTAACATAGGCCTCCCTGCCCTGAATTATTTTTGTAACATAATATAAATCTACAGGAACAGATTCAAGGATGAATGATTTCTAACTACTCGATTCCTGAACTTTTCCCCAGTACCCGGCTCATGAGAATTCTTAGGAATTTTCAGCTAAATCAACCCTTTTCCTTTCAACCTGTTTTACGATGAATAAAGCAATTGGTGTTATTTCACTATTAATCCTATTGAGCGGCTTTGCGAATGCTCAGGTCACGACCAGCTCGGTAAGCGGCAAGATCACCGATTCCAAAGGAGACGTTTTGCCGGGAGCCACCATTCAATTGATTTATAAGCCTACCAACTCATCTTATGGCGTTGCGACCAATACTGAAGGCCGGTTTGCATTGGCCAACCTGAACCCTGGTGGCCCCTATGATATTACTGTTTCATTTATTGGATATCAATCCGAAAAAATGACAGAACTCTTTTTAAAATTAGGGGAACCCCTTCGGCTGAATTTTCAAATGAAGGAACAAGCGCAGGAGCTTTTAGAAATTGTCGTACTGGGAGTGGCTTCGGAAATGACGGATGTAACGGAAAAAATCGGCACCGCCACCAACGTCGGGAGGAGCCAGATTCAAACACTGCCTACACTGAGCCGCAGTTTTTCAGACTTCACCAGGCTTACCCCCCAGGCCAGCAACAATTCCTTTGCCGGGACCAACTTCCGTTATAACAATATCACTTTAGACGGGGCGATCAATAATGATGCGATCGGATTCAGTCCGTCGCTGGGCGGTATTAGTGGAACGGCTAATCAACCGGGAAGCAGTACGCGGACCAACTCGTTTAGCCTGGATGCCATCCAGGAAGTTCAGGTTCAGACCGCTCCGTTTGATGTTACGTTAGGGAATTTCACCGGTGGTAGTATCAATGCCGTCTCCAGAAGTGGTTCCAATGAGGTTACCGGGTCGGTCTATGGCTTCGGCAGAAATGCCGCGATAACAGGAAAATATAAAGGTGATGACAAGGTGGGGAACGGATCTATTGCAAGATCTTATCAGGACTACCAGACCGGATTCCGGATTGGTCTTCCGTTGATCAAGGATAAACTGTTCTGGTTTACCAACGAAGAAGTTACGCACAGCCAGATTCCGGTATTTTTTCCGGCGGGTGCGCCGAATTACTTTATGACGGATGCCATTGCACAACAGATTACCGATAAGCTCCAAACCATGCCGGTGAACCAATATAATCCAGCAGGTGGATACGATCCGGGTACGGCCACTGATTACAATATCTACTCGAAAAGCAGAAAGTTCTTTAACCGCATTGATTGGAATATCAGCAAAACGCACCAACTGGCTATTCGGAATAATTGGGTGATTTCCGAAGCCACGAACCTCGAGCGGTCTACGAATGAATTCCAGTTTGGGAATTATGACTTCCTTCAAAAAAATAGGAACATCAGTACCGTTGCGGAATTGAAGAGCAGGTTTGGCAACTCCGCCAGCAACAGCTTAATCGTTGGCTATACGGATATCAGCGACAACAGGAACCCATTGGGAAACACCATTTTTCCTCAAATCCAGATAAATGGTATCGGGAGCGGACATGCGCTGCTGGGCACTAACCGCGAGGCCGGTATTTTTAACATGCACCAGAGGACCGTTGAGTTTACAGACAACTTCAAATTCTTTGCGGGCAACCACACGTATACGATTGGGACGCACAATGAATTTTATAACATCAATTATGGATTTATCAACTCGTGGAATGGCCGCTTTGATTATAGCAGTGTGGCAAGCTTCTTAGCGGACACCCCATCCCGCATGCGGGCGATCTATAATCCTGTCGACAATGGCCGGGATGCCAACTTGAATTCCTCCCCTGCTAAATTTAACATTGCTTTAACAAGTTTATACATGCAGGATGAGTTAGTCGTCAATAACAAACTCAGAGTGACCTACGGATTGCGAGGCGACATGACTTTATTACCCCAGGGCCCTCTGACCGGCGCCCAAAACAAATTCCCTGATCCCTCCGCAAACCCTAACTACGGATCAACCTATTCGTATCAAACGCCCGTGTCCCAGATTGGCAACAAATATTTTAGTCAGTTATATCTTTCACCGAGGGCTGGTTTCAATTATGATGTGAAAGGAGATCAGACCGTGATCATCCGTGGAGGCACAGGTTTGTTTACCGGCCGCATTCCATTTGCCTGGCTGGGAAATGCGTTTTACAATAACGGTGTTTCCTACGGGGCGATGGATCTCAATCCACCCAAGGCAGGAACCGCAATACCGACAGACCCTTTGCAGTTTCAAAATTTCGCCGCTGCCAACGGTTCTAAAAATCGCACCGAGTTGGATGTGTTGGACAAGAATTTTCAGATGCCAAGAATGTGGAGAAGTAATCTCGCAGCAGACATTCAAATGGGCGGAGGTTACAAGTTAACGCTCGAGGCCCTTTACACCAAGACGATCAGGGATGTTCAGATCAAGCAGATCAACTTAAAGGACTCCGTATTCTATGCACCCACGGATGTCAACCGCGAACAACCGTTGTACCTCGGCGCCACCACTACCACCGGAACCGCCAACCGGGTAAGCAATTCCTTCTCCAGCGTCTACCTCATTACCAATACGAGCAAAGGACAACGCTATCAATTGACCGCCAAGATCACAAAAGAGTACCCGTTTGGATTTAGTTTCATGGCCGCATACACTTATGGTATATCAAAGGATATTCTGAATGGCATTCGGAACTCGCCGGAATCAGGCTGGCAGTTGAATCAGGCTTTGAATCCGAACGACCCTCCTTTGACCTATTCCAACTTTGACA
>JBGPGZ010000146.1:0-8908 GCA_041484175.1 Cyclobacteriaceae bacterium
AGGCATTACAATCACCAGCCAGGATTGCGAGGAGTACACACTGTCCAACTGGGACATCAATGTGTTTAATTTTTCCCAGGTCAGAGACCTCGTTTTCGTGGATAATGGTGATAACACGCTTACCATTCCGGAGCAGAAGGAATCTACTTTGCCGACGGATTTGGCAACGATTAAAGGATCGGGAATTGTGGATCCGGTGACCAGAAAAATCACCATGATGGTTACCCTCCTTGACTTTGAAAATCAGCCTGTCGCAACATTCACGCTTATCCCGGACTAGCATGAAAATAGGTACATCTATTATATCTGCACTCTTATCCGGCCTGATCGTGGCGGGGTGTTCACAGGGGGCTGATCCCAAACCCTACACGTATTCCAAAGTTTTCACCGGAGAAATCAGCCGATCATGGAGGTTTAACCGGTTGCAATACAAAGAAGAAAATAAAGCCGATGTAAATTATAGTGAGTCGGACTTAATTCAAATACTGGGATCTTGTGTGATGGATGATTTATATACCTTCTATGCCAATGCGGATAAGACCTTTCAAATCGGTGAGGGTGCTTCCAAATGCAATGCAGGCGACCCTGACATTTATGTCACCGAAACATGGTCTTTCAACAACTCCAATGCGACACTGGAGATGGTTTTCCCTATTCTTTCCGGCGACAAAAGGCCTTATTTCGTGAGAGCGGTTGACAGTAAAGAGATGACTACAGAAACTTTTTTGGATCAGGATAACAAGAGCAGTTACCGGATTCATTTTGTGGCGGCGGGTGACAATTAAATTGGATTGTATGAGCGTTCGCTTATTTTTCACTTTTTGTTTGGTCATCGCCTTTGCGCAGGTGATTCAGGCTCAAAATATAATCCAGACAAATCCGCTTCCGCCCATCAGAACGTGCGGCACCATGGAACAGGATAGCATCAACAGGCTGCGTTTTCCGGAGCGAGGAACATTGGAAGAATTCGAGCAAGCCTTGCAGAAAAAGATTTTGGAGATCAATGCACGAAAAAATGCCGGCAGCCGCACTCAAGGAACGATCCTTTCCATACCGATTATCGTTCATGTGGTTCACAATGGCGAAGTCGTTGGAAGCGGGCTCAACCTCAGCCAGACACAGATTCAGGCTCAAATTGATGTACTCAATGAGGATTATCGCAGAAAATCGGGCACACCTGGCTTCAATTCAAGCCCCGTGGGCGCTGATCTGGAAATTGAATTTTGTCTCTCCCCGGTAGACGAAAACGGGCAGTTGCTGGCCGAACCCGGTATAGACCGTTACAATGGCGGAAAACAATCCTGGACCCGGCAGGAGATCGACGGATCACTGAAACCCACTACAATCTGGAATCCTAACTTATTTTACAACATTTGGACGTTGAAGTTTGGCGGAGAAGATGCGAGCCTGCTTGGTTATGCTCAATTTCCTGACCAGTCCGGGTTAGCAGGATTAAACGAAACCGGAGGCCCCGCTACTACCGATGGTGTGGTGGTTCAGTACACTTCCTTCGGCTCTGTGGATAAAGGCAATTTCCCGATCATGCAGTCACCCTATAACAGAGGTCGGACCTTGTCACACGAAACGGGTCACTTTTTTGGCCTCCGTCATATTTGGGGTGACGGTCCCTGCGCCGATGACTTTGTAAGCGATACGCCAGCGGCCGATGGACCCAACAGAGGTTGCCCCGTTGGACGTGTCAGTTGCGGCGGCGTCAACATGCCGCAAAATTACATGGATTACAGCGATGACGCCTGCATGAACATATTTACGAATGGGCAGAAAACAAGGGTGATCGCTGTAACAGAATTAAGTCCAAGAAGAAAGACGCTATTCCTGGCCAATCTTTGCAGCCCCGTCGTTGCTGATGTGCCAACTGCCAAATTTGATGCCGATAAACAATCGGTATTACTGGGCGGTGAGGTTAACTTCATAGACTTGTCAACAAATTTTCCGACGCAATGGAACTGGACCTTCGAAGGTGGCAATCCCAATACATCCAACCTTCGCAATCCCAAGGTCAGGTACAACACTTCAGGTTCCTATAAGGTCTCCCTCACGTCCACCAACCCGGTGGGCACGTCTGCGCTTTTTGAGGTATTAAATTACATTACCGTTTCCAATGAGGGATTGTGCAGCGAATTGATAAACTTTAAATCCAGTTATACACCATCTCTGCTCAAGTTATCTGCATTCGGAAACTACAGTGGTTATCTGGCGGGGCATAACAGTCTGCAGGCCAAAGGTTTTTCCGAGTTCTTTTTGAATAGCCAGGGTTATAAGTATATCAGCGCAGTGAAAATTGGTTTTGGATACTCTTACACAACTCACGAGGATGCTACCGTCACTGTGACCGTCTGGAATGCACGGGGACCGCAGAACGGACCCGGCTCAGTGATCGAGCGAAAGACCGTGTTGCTAAAGCAAATTAAGGAGGACATTGATCATAACAGACCAACCGCCGTCATCTTCGATCGTGAAACCCCCGTCTTTGGCAGGGCGTTTCAGGTGGGCATTGAAATTAACTACGACCAGGGCGATTCGCTCGCGATTACCTCATCCGCCAACGGTGAAAATACCAATGCCACCTCCTGGATTGAAAAATCTACCGGCCTTTGGAGTCCCTATGCGATTTATCTTGGTGCCAACATTGCGCTTGATATAACACCCGTTGTTGGAGTCAATCCGTCTGTTCAAGTATCGGCCTCCAAGCTCCTGATCAGCGCAGGAGAGGAGGTGATTCTGAATGCACGCGGGGCCAGCATTTTTGTCTGGACCTCGGATGATGGATCCATTCAAAATTATGCAGGGCCTCAATTGATCGTGCACCCTGCCCAAACTACGATTTACACCATCAGTGGTTCAGGTCTCGAACTATGCAACAATTCAGCCACGGCCACAATCTACACGTCCAGCACGATTACAGGTGTTGCAGAAACAAGTTCCGGCGACTTCATCCGCATTTATCCCAACCCCGGTAACTCCGCACTGACGATAAACATGCAAAATAATTTCAACGGCCCTTTGGAGATTCAATTTCACAATACCATGGGTCAACCGGTCGGTCAGCCGATTCGCGAAATCAAATCTGAAAATGAATGGAATTTGAGTATCGAGACAGCACAATTATTGCCGGGCGTGTACTTGCTTAATTTCAGTTATGGAGGCAGGAAAGTGACAAGGAAGTGGATCAAAATCTGATCAAAAAAAAACCGTCCCGATTGCCGGGACGGTCGGAACACGTCTTTCGATCACTTCAATTTTTTAAACTTATACAATACTTTTACATCCACTGATTGGAAATCACTATCCTTCAAATAGTTGGAATCCGTCAGGGTATCCAAAATTACATCGGGTATTAAGGACAATTTGACCGTTCGTGAAAGGTTCATTTTTGTGTCGGTAATATCACCCTCAACATCAAATTCAAGCCCAATAGGCCAGTAGCTGGACTTTAGAATCAAATCTTCTTTATCCGGATCCGACGGTTTGAGTGTTAACGTGCTATTCTCCTGTGTCCACTTGCCGGCGTCGCTAACGTCCCCGACAACCCCTGACACGCTGTAACCGGTAAAACTGCGTTTATACGTATTATCGCTTTCGATCGCGATCGTATAGCCTGATTCGCCAAAATTGTAATAGGTCCCTCCCCAATTTTTAACAAAAGCACTGGGCACCGTCAGGTCGTACTGATCACGGTACCAGGTGCCAACAATGGGTAGCACGGGTTTTGGGTCATCTTTCTTACAAGAGGACAATAATGAGAAAACACTTCCTGCCAGCAGCACAAATAGTAGTTTTACTTTCATAGTTGTTCAGTTAGTTTCCACGTTCATAGTTAAGGAATATAAATTTACTAAAAATGATGAATATGTAAAAACGCCAAATTCCAGCGCGTCCACAGGGAATTTGAAAGATCACTCATCTTGCGTGACCAACAATGACCGTCAGCCGATTTTCGTCTAATATCGCCAAAACGGTTTGTATCAGTGATAGCCAAAATTTGATTTCAAGTCAATCTTGCGGTGATATGATGATTTCCACTCTCCGGTTTTTTCGCCTCCCTTCCTGGGTATTATTGCTGGCAATCGGCCTTGAACTTCCAAGCCCGTCATAATAGATCCGGCTCCATTCAATATTCTTGTAAATCAGATATTCTGAAACAGCCTTCGCCCTGTCTCTTGATAATTTTAGATTAAAGCTTTCGCTACCACTGTTGTCGGTGTAGCCGTTGATTCTTGCGTGAAGATTCCTGTTAGAGACCAGAAGTTGCGTCAGGCTGTCTAATTGAAAAACGAACGCAGGATTCAATTCAGCGCTATTGAGTTCAAAAAGGACTTCTCCCAAAATAAAGACCCGTTCCATTTTAAAACTCGCAGGTTCATTCTGATCAGGGAGCTTGCCCTCCCGGATGATCTGGTCGGACGGGTTCTTTGCGACCAGGGCGGTATCCCCGGGGAGTAAAATCTGATCAGGAACTTCCGTGGGTTTTACCGGATTTTTGCCATCACCCTTCTTGAATCCTTTGAATCTGTGTTCCTTCTGGCGATTTACCCATTCTGCCTTGCCGATGCATTGCTTATTAAAGCATATAAACCTCGACCAGTAATTGTGTTTGGGATACGGATATCCATGATGTTTGGTCAAGGCTATTCCTTGAGGGGAGAGATGAGAAACAAAGAGAGGCCGTGTGCAACTGAAGAGCATACCGGAAACGAAAACAATCACCACAAAATGGCCGGCGTTTTTTTGTTGCATGCAAAGGAGATGTACTCCTATAGAACGAAAATGGCTGAACTATGATTCATGACCAATCATCCAAATGATTCAAATGATAAGCATGATGATTTTGCCTTTATTCACAGTCATCATGCTTATCAGTTGAATCAGCGGTCATCAGTCAAATCAAAGCCATCAGTGGTCATTCACACTTCAATGTCTCAGCGGGATTGGTCATGGCCGTTTTTACAACCTGGAAGCTCATGGTCAAGGCAGCGATCAGGAGAATTGAAATAACGGGTACAACAAATAGCATCCATCCGACAGTGATCCGGTAGGCATAACCTTCCAGCCAATCCTGAATCGCGAAGTAGGCAATCGGCAGGGAAAGCAAGGTTGCCAAAAATACGAGTTTAATAAAATCAATGGATAGCAAGGTGACAATGCTGGCGAGCGAGGCGCCCAGGACTTTCCGAATCCCGATCTCCTTGGTGCGCTGGATGGCGGTGTAAGATGAAAGCCCGATGAGCCCCAGACATGAAATAATAATGGCCAGTACGGTAAAAACGCTGATGATCGTGCCAAAACGGTTGTCATCATCGTATTGTCTTTTGTAGCTATCTTCCAAAAAAACATATTCAAAGGCGTTATCTGGAAAGAATTTCTTAAACGTGCTTTCGACCTGTGCTATTGCTTTCAGGCGGTCGTCTCCTCTGATTCTAATGGAAGTGGAGCTGTAAGTGCTATAGCCAGGAAAAAAAATTATTGGCTCCATCGGACTTTTCAGCGACTCCTGGTGAAAATTGCCGACAACACCCACAATAGTCCACTTGTTATGTTCGCTGACCAATTCTTTTCCTATTGCATTTTCGGCATTGTCGATTCCCAAAAGTTTTACAGCATTGACATTCAGGATAATGTTATTGATCTTTTCAAATTTGAAATGATGGTCGGTAGGCAAAAATCTTCTGCCCGCTAAGAGTGAAACGTTGTAGGTATCCAGGAAATTGTGGTCTGCTGAAAGCCAGCTCATGGTATAGTGGGAAGTAGAGGATTGTTCCTGGAGCCGGAGGTCAAAGGCCCTGCCCAAGCGGTCTCCTGGTAACCGTTCCGATGTGGCCGCGTTTACAACACCTTCAATCTGCGTGAGTTCGTGCTTGTAACTTTCTACCCGTTGAATAAAGGTGGAATCCCACGCCGTCATTTCAGGCGCCCGGACAATTATTGTGTTTTGAATGTTTATTCCCAAATCAACATCATTCATGTACTTCAATTGCCTGGATACAATGGCGGTGCCCGTGATCAAGGCGGCCGATGAGGTAAATTGAAATACCACCAGCGCTTTTCGCAAGAACTGGCCTTTGGAAGAGCGTTGGAATTTTCCTTTCAAAACAGTCACCGGCTGATAGGAAGAAAGTACAAACGCCGGATAAAATCCGGAAAGCAATACGCCTGTGACCATGGTGGCAATCAAAATGATGGCGGTCGTCGAATCAATGCCGGAAAGTATTCTCCACAATGAAAGATTGCCCCCGATGATCTCATTAAAAGGAGCCTGAGAAGCCTGCACAAGGATGATTGCCACCAGGAATGCAAACAAGCTTATTAGCAGGGATTCGAAAATGAACTGTCTTACGAGCTGTGACTTAAATGCCCCCATCACTTTGCGCAGACCAACTTCTTTGGCACGATCCAATGCGCGTGAGGTAGTGAGATTAATATAATTGATCCATGCTATGAAAAGAATAAAGAAAGCAACAATCAGCATTGCCAAAACAGCCTTCCCGCTGGCTGTTTTGGCAATGTCATACTCATAATTTGAATACAGGTGAGCCCTGGCCAGCGGTTGAAGATAGAATTTCTCCACGCTGCCTGAAACCTTATCGCCTTTAAAATAACGTTCGCTGAAGGCGGGGAATTTACTTTCCAACATTTTGTAATCGGCACCCGGTTTTAATACCAGGTAATGCCTCATATCAGACCATGTCCAGCTGTCATCCGCGCCATGATTATCAGCACTGATTAGCGTTGCATAGGAAACCAGGACATCAAACTGAATGTGGGAATTTTCCGGAATGTCCTTGCAAACGCCGGTAATTTTGTAGGGCTGAGTGTCTCTTCCCCAATACACTACTTTTCCGAGAATATCCGAATAATTACTATCGTGAAGGTCAAAATATTTTCTTGCGATGTGTTCTGTTAACACCAGCGAATAGCGTTCCTTGAGCGCGCCGGACCGTTCCCCGGATAATAGAGGAAAACTGAATACGGAAAGAAAATGCTCATCCACAAAATGACAGTTATCCCCTCTGAAATACCGGTCCTCGGCTTTAATATTCATATCCCCTCCCGGCATGAGGCGCGTATATTCCTCAATTTCCGGGAAATCCTTTGCCATCGTGGGTCCGATGGTTGGGTACATGATCGTACCGTGTTGAATGAGCTTGCCGTTCTGGAACCGGTCATTGGTGACACGGTAAGTGCGATTAAACTTCTCATTAAACTTGTCATAGCTCAACTCAAAGCTTACAAACTGAAAGATCAGCAGGCATGCTGCCAATCCGATCCCGAGACCAAAAATATTGATGGTCGAGAATACTTTGTTTTTAAGAACATTTCGGAGAGCAACGGTCAAATAGCTTCGTAGCATAATGGTATTGATTAATGAATGCTGGAATTTATTTCTTAAAATGATTTCCGGACGAAAGAAACTGATCACGTTCCACACCAGCTTCCGGTGTGCTTTCGTCTCTCCCATTTCCCTAACATCCGCCTCAAATTTTTCCAACAAGTCGCCTTCCGTACTTTCGTACAACTGCGGAGGGCAGAACCACCGAAGGAAGCGCAGCGACCGCTGATTCCTTTGATTCATATGATTGCCATGATCCATTTTCTTATCAACCATACATGGTATCCCTTTTAAAACACACCGTCCAACGTTGAGACTATTTTTTCAATCACAGATTAATCATTTTAAAGTCACTTGAATCATTGTCCCAACTGCGGCATCAGTTTCCACAGATCGATCCTTACCTCTTTCATCGAACGCAACATGGCAAGCCCTGCGTTCGTCACCTGAAATATTCGCTTCCTCCTGCCCCCGCGGGCTTTGGTCGCCCCCCCCATGTGTGATTTGACCAGGCCCTTGTCCTCGAGCCGGTAAAGGGTAACGTGCACGGCACTGAGGTTAGACTCCCTCCCTAACCGAAACTTTATTTCTGTCACGATGGCGTTGCCATAGGCTTCTTCTTGCAGAATACCCACCATGGTCAGCACCAGTTCTTCAAATTCTCCGAGATAATCCTTACTCATAAAAGGTCTTTTTATTTGTATATATTTTGTAAAACTAATATAAGGATTATTATGCCTTTTGTCAAAGAAATACGGATGAATTACTTCCGGAATCCCAAAAGGTTACAGAACACGCGTCACGGTCCGAAGGACCTATTCATACTTCAAGGTATCTGAAGGGTTGATCCAGGCAGCCCTGAGTGAATGGTAACTTACTGTAAACCAGGCTATCAACAGCGAACCAGCTACAGCCGCAAGAAAAACCCATGCCTCCATCTCCATTTTGTAGGCAAACCCCTCAAGCCAGCGATTGGCCAGGTACAGCGAGGCTGGTACCGATATCAAAACAGAGATCAGTACCAGCCTTGTAAAGTTCTTGTTCAGCATGATAACAATCGTGGAAGCAGACGCGCCCAAGACTTTGCGAATGCCAATTTCCTTCGTACGCTGCTCGGCTGTATAAGCCGACAATCCGTACAAGCCGAGACAGGAAATAAAGATCGCCAGCACCGTAAACAGCGATATTGCCCTGGCAAATACTTTCTCCTTCTGAAGCAACTCGGCAAAGTTTTCGTCTAGAAAATGGTAACGAAAAGGTTCATCCGGCACCAGTTGCTTCCATTTGGTTTCGGCTGTCTTGAGAAAGGCCGGTATCGCATTTCCCTGCAACTTGAATCCGATTTGCGCAGGTTCCTTCGACAATAGAATGGCGAGAGGTGCGATCGAACTGCGCAGTGATTCCCAATGGAAATCACTGACAATCCCGATTACCTTCTGACCTTTGTTAACATCAGCTCCCAGCGGATTGTCGCCAAGATTCAATGCTTTTACGGCAGCCTCATTGAAAACCACCGATGCTGAATCGGAGGCCAGCTCCTTTGAAAATCCCCGGCCCGCG
>JBGPGZ010000147.1:0-8846 GCA_041484175.1 Cyclobacteriaceae bacterium
CAAGTTTATTCCAGTATATGTCACCGAAAACATGGTGGGTCATAAGTTGGGCGAATTTGCTCCGACGCGTGTGTTCAAGGGGCACTCTGGCAACAATAAGGCGGAAGCAGCTAAATAATTTGGAGAATTAAAGCTGGTATGGAAAAGGTAAAGAAAACAAAAAGGTCGGTAGTGAAGCGGGCCAAGATTGAGGCGATCAAGGAAGCCGCAAAGAAGGGTCCTGCGGTTGCTTATCTCAAGGATGTGCCCACCTCTCCCCGCAAGATGAGGTTGGTGGCAGATTTGATCCGTGGCGTACGCGTAAGCAAGGCATTAAGCATTTTGAAATATGAATCCATGCACCCGGCCGGCCGGTTGGAAAAATTATTGCTTTCAGCAATCTCGAACTGGGAAGCCAAGAATTCAGACGTGAAACTGGAGGATGCAGATCTTTTCGTCAAAGATATTTTCGTTGATGGCGGCCGTATCCTGAAGCGCCTCAGACCTGCTCCGCAGGGAAGGGCTCACCGGGTACGCAAGAGGTCGAACCACGTAACGCTGGTAGTGGACCGCATGCCTGCCGAGGTTAAAGTAGAAAAAACAGCAGAAAAGAAATCAGCAGTTAAAGAAACGAAGGAATAATGGGACAAAAGATTAATCCTGTAGGCTTTAGGTTAGGGATCATCCGCGGCTGGGATTCCAGTTGGTTCGGGGGTAAAGGTTTTTCCGATAAACTGGTCGAGGACCAGAAAATCAGAAAATATGTTGACGCCCGTATCCAAAAAGGCGGCATTGCCAAAGTAGTGATCGAACGCACGTTAAAGCGCATTACGCTGACGATCCACACGGCCCGCCCCGGTGTCGTGATTGGCAAGGGAGGTAATGAAGTCGATAAGATTAAGGAAGAGTTGAAGAAGATTACCAAGAAGGACGTTCAGATCAACATTTTCGAAATCAAACGCCCTGAACTGGATGCAAAGCTGGTGGGTGAATCTATCGCTCAACAATTAGAAGCCAGGATTTCGTATCGGCGGGCGATGAAGCAGGCGATCGCCTCCGCCATGAGGGTAGGCGCAGAGGGTATAAAAGTAAAAGTGTCGGGCCGCCTTGCAGGGGCCGATATGGCACGCACCGAACAATATAAAGAAGGGCGCATTCCACTTCATACACTTCGGGCAGACATTGATTATGCGATCTCAGAAGCGCAAACTGTTTACGGCAAGATCGGAATCAAAGTATGGATTTTTAAGGGAGAAGTTTACGGAAAGCGTGATCTGTCGCCGAACATAGGCATGATTAGCAATGCACCGGGTGAAAATAAAGGCGGCGGGCAGGGTGGAGAACGGAGAGGTGGACGCGGCGATAGAAACGAACGCGGCGGCGGAGATCGCAGAAGCGACCGGGGTGGAAACCGCGGTGGTGGTAGTAGGCCAAAAAGATAATTGGTAGAATTCAGCGCAAAGTAGAATAACATGTTACAGCCTAAGAGGACCAAGTTTAGAAAAATGCAGAAAGGCCGCGTCAAGGGTTTGGCCACCAGGGGTCATGCAATCGCCTTTGGTTCTTTTGCATTGAAATCGATGGAGGCAGGATGGATCACGGCACGGCAGCTGGAAGCGGCCCGGGTGGCAGTGACCCGCGCCATGAAGCGTGAAGGACAGGTTTGGATCCGGATTTTTCCAGATAAGCCAATTACCCGCAAACCGGCGGAAGTGCGGATGGGTAAAGGTAAGGGTGCGCCCGAGTATTGGGTGGCTGTGGTAAAACCCGGCACCATCCTTTTTGAAGCAGGAGGCGTAAATATTGCCACTGCAAAAGAAGCGCTGGCGCTGGCGGAAGGAAAACTTCCGATCAAAACCAAGTTTAGCATTAGAAGAGACTACGTTGAATAATTCATACCAATGAAAAAGGACGACATTAAAGGATTTACCCTGGAGGAGCTCAAAGAGAAAGTTATCAGCGAGAATGAGGCGCTGAGAAAACTCAAGTTCGCCCACAAGGTTTCAGCCATTGAAAATCCGATGAAGATCAAGGAAATCCGTAAGCTCATCGCCCGGCTGAAGACACAGGTAACAGCGAAAGAACTTCAAAAGTAATTGAGTATGGAAAGGAATCTCAGAAAAGAACGGACCGGTAAGGTAGTAAGCAATAAGATGAAGAAATCCATTACCATCGCTATCGAGCGCAAGGTAAAACATCCGATTTACGGCAAGTTCATGAAGAAGACCACCAAGCTGATGGCCCATGATGAACAGAACTCAGCGGGGATCGGCGATACGGTGCGCGTGATGGAGACCCGTCCGCTCAGCAAAAACAAACGGTGGCGATTGGTTGAAATTATTGAA
The DNA here is from genome assembly GCA_041484175.1 of Cyclobacteriaceae bacterium. Taxonomy (GTDB): domain Bacteria; phylum Bacteroidota; class Bacteroidia; order Cytophagales; family Cyclobacteriaceae; genus ELB16-189. The sequence goes on from JBGPGZ010000147.1 coordinate 2,325, forward strand.
AAAGCGAAGTAACGATGATACAGAACGAAAGCAGACTGACTGTAGCCGACAATAGTGGAGCCAAGGAAGTGCTCTGCCTGCACGTACTCGGTGGAACCGGAAGGCGCTACGCGTCCGTTGGCGACAAAATTGTTGTAACGGTAAAGTCCGCCATCCCGACAAGCCAGATCAAGAAAGGAACCGTATCAAGGGCGGTGGTGGTGCGAACCAAAAAGGAGATCAGGAGAAAAGACGGTTCATACATCCGCTTTGAGGATAATGCTGCTGTTCTGCTTAATCCTCAGGATGAGCCGCGCGGTACGCGCATTTTCGGCCCTGTTGCCCGTGAGCTGAGGGAAAAGCAGTTCATGAAAATTATTTCATTGGCCCCAGAAGTTTTATAAGATGGAAAGAAAGTATAACAAGCAGCCCAAGCTGCATATCCGTAAAGGTGATTCCGTAAAGGTGATTTCCGGAGACGACAAAGGCAAGACCGGCAAGGTAATGGAGATTATCGCAGAGAAGAGCCGTGCCGTTGTAGAGGGAATCAACATGGTCACAAAGCATCAGAAGCCTTCGGCCGGCAAGCCCGAAGGTGGTATCAAAAAGATAGAAGGAACGATTCACATCAGCAATTTGATGCTGATCGATCCGGCGAGCGGGCAACCGACAAGAACCGGAAGAAAGCTTAACGAAAAGAATAAGCTTCAGCGATTTTCAAAGAAAACCACACAATTTATCAAGTGATGGCAACTCCAAGACTAAAAGAAAAGTATAAAAAGGAAATCGTTCCGACGCTGAAAGAGAAGTTTCAGTACAAGTCGGTGATGCAGGTTCCCAAGATCCAGAAGATCTGTATTAATAAAGGCGTTGGCGCAGCAGTTGCCGACAAGAAAATCGTAGATGTGGCACTGGAAGAAATTACTTCAATCGCCGGTCAGAAGGCGGTGAGCACCAAATCGAAGAAGGCGATTTCTAATTTCAAGTTGAGGGAAGAAATGCCGATTGGTGTGAGAGTGACCCTTCGTGGTGACCGGATGTATGAATTCATGGACCGCCTTATGAACGTTGCACTACCGCGGGTACGTGATTTTAAGGGAGTGAGTGACAAGGGTTTTGACGGTCGCGGCAATTACACCCTTGGTGTAAAGGAGCAGATCATCTTTCCGGAGATTTCGATTGACAAAGTCACGAAAATCAACGGTATGGATATCACTTTCGTAACAACGGCGAACACCGACGAAGAAAGCTTTGAGTTGTTGAAAGCCTTAGGAATGCCTTTTGTAAACAAAAATTGATCGATACGCATGGCAAAATTATCCATTATCGCCAGGGACAAGAAGAAAGCGGATTTGGTTGAGCGCTATAAAAAGAAGCGCCAGACCCTGAAAGAAGCGGGAGATTGGGCTGCCCTGGATAAGCTTCCCCGCAGCTCTTCAAGCGTCCGGATAAGAAACCGCTGTAAGCTGACAGGCAGGCCAAGAGGCTATATGGGCAAGTTCGGGATTTGCCGCAACCAGTTCCGCCAAATGGCATCCGATGGCAAAATACCAGGATTAACAAAGGCGAGTTGGTAAAAGAGAGGGCATTGGGGAAATACCCCAGGCCGGTTTGAATAACAAAAAGGAATCAATAAATTTGCAGCCCCGTTTTTTGGCGGGTTTGCCTTTTAAATACATGAAAACGACTGACCCGATAGCAGATTATTTAACCCGGTTGCGCAATGCCATCAAGGCGCGGCACCGCGTGGTGGAAGTTCCTGCTTCAAACCTGAAAAAAGAGGTTACCAAAGTACTTTTTGACAAGGGGTACATCCTGAACTACAAGTTTGAGGATACTGATAACCGCCAGGGTAAGATCAAGATCGCCTTAAAATACAATCCTGAAACAAAGGAATCCGCGATCACGAAGCTGGCGCGAATCAGCTCCCCGGGCCTCCGTCAATACAAGCCGGCTGATGCGCTTCCCAAGGTGTTGAATGGATTGGGTATCGCTATCCTTTCGACTTCCAAAGGAGTGATCACTGACAAGGAAGCCAAGGTGATGAATGTGGGTGGAGAAGTATTGTGTTATATCTATTAATAGAACGAGCATGTCACGCATAGGCAGATTACCGGTTTCCCTTCCCAAAGGTGTTACGTGCACTTTTGTCCAGAACAACCATCAGGTAACCGTGAAGGGCCCCAAAGGTGAACTTCACCAAATTCTGGACCCAGACTTCAAAGTAACGCAGGAAGGGAATGATGTGTTAGTTCATCGCCCCACCGAACAGAAGCGCCATCGCGCGATGCATGGTTTGTATCGTGCTCTGATTGCGAACATGGTTGAAGGGGTTAGCAAAGGATACCGCCGGGAAATGGAATTAATCGGCGTTGGATTCAAAGCGACGGCGCAAGGAAATGTATTGGAGTTGAGCTTAGGATATTCTCACCAGGTGTTTTTGGCAGTACCCTCCGAACTGAAGTTGCAGGCGGTTACCGAAAAAGGATCGAACCCGACCATCATCCTCGAAGGGGCTGATAAACAATTGATCGGGCAGATCGCGGCAAAAATCAAATCCCTGCGTAAGGTGGAGCCTTACAAAGGCAAGGGTATCCGTTATGTTGGTGAGTATGTTCGTAGAAAGGCTGGTAAAGCGGCTGCTAAATAAATAAGACCATGGCGAACGTAAAAACACAGAGAAGGACCCGGATCAAGATGGGGGTCCGCAAGAAAGTGGAAGGTACAGCGGAAAGGCCGCGGCTCTCGGTATTCAGGAGCAACAAGGTCATCTATGCCCAGCTCATCGACGACACCAAAGGGCATACAATCGTCGCTGCCTCCTCCGTGGAGTTGGATAAGAAGGGTGGCGTGAATGTGAAGATATCCAAGAGCGTTGGCAAGAAAGTGGCTGAAAAAGCCGTTGCCTCGGGTGTCAACAATATTGTTTTTGACCGGAATGGATATTTGTATCACGGTAATATCAAAGCTTTGGCCGAAGGTGCCAGAGAAGGGGGATTAAAATTTTAAAGACGCATGACACAAAGTAACGTCAGCACGGTAAAAGCCAGCGAGATCGACCTGAAAGAAAAGGTAGTAGCCATTCAGCGCGTAGCCAAAGTGGTGAAGGGAGGAAGAAGGTTTAGCTTCGCGGCCATTGTGGTCGTGGGCGATGGAAATGGTGTAGTGGGTTATGGACTTGGCAAAGCGAACGAAGTAACTGATGCCATCACCAAAGGAATTGATGACGCAAAAAAGCATTTGGTTAAGGTACCCATTATTAAAGGTACTGTGCCTCATGAGTCGATTGGGAAATTCGGCGGTGGGCTTGTGTTGTTAAAGCCTGCGTCGCCGGGTACGGGTGTGATTGCCGGAGGCGCTATGCGTGCCGTGCTGGAAAGCGCCGGCGTTCACAATGTGTTGGCAAAGTCAAAAGGCTCCTCCAATCCGCATAATGTGGTAAAGGCAACCTTTAAGGCATTGACTACGATGAGAGATCCTCAAACGATCGCCAGGAACAGAGGTATTTCGTTATCAAAAGTTTTCAACGGTTAATCGTTATGGCAAAGAAAGTTAAGATTACCCAGACCAGGAGCATGATCAAAAGGCCGGAGACCCAGCAAAGGACAATACAATCGCTGGGATTGGGACGGGTTCATCAGTCGGTGGAGGTGGAATACACGCCGCAGATCGAAGGCATGGTAAAGAAAGTAAGTCACTTGGTGAGCGTAAAAGCATTATAAAATGAAACTCCACGAATTAAAACCGGCGGAAGGGTCGGTAAAAAATAATAAGCGCCTCGGCCGTGGACAAGGGTCTGGTGGCAGCACGGCAGGCCGTGGTCATAAAGGAGCCCAATCGCGATCAGGCTATCACAAGAAATTTGGTTTTGAAGGTGGCCAGATGCCATTGCAGCGACGCATTCCCAAGTTTGGTTTTAAGAACAATAACAAAGTATATTTCAAAGCCATCAACCTTGATGTGTTGGAGGAACTGGCAAAAAAGACCAAGGCAGCTGCGCTCAATGTTCAGTTGATGATTGAAAATGGCATTGTTGGCAAGAATGATAAAGTAAAAATATTAGGCAGGGGCGAATTGAAAAGCAAGTTGAGTGTTGAGGCACATGCTTTCTCCGCTACCGCCACGAAAGCAATTGAAAACGCCGGCGGAAACGCCACTACAATCAAATAATGAAACGGTTCTTTACCACGATAAAGAATATTTTTTCGATCGAAGATCTCCGGGTTAGGATCCTGAATACTGTAGGATTTCTGGTCATCTTCCGTTTGGGATCTCATATTGTCCTCCCGGGTGTAAATTCGGCAAAACTGACCGGCAATACGGGTGGTATATTTGATCTTCTCAATACGTTCCTGGGTGGTTCCTTTAGCAGGGCTTCCATTTTTGCCTTGGGCATCATGCCTTATATCTCTGCCTCGATCGTCGTGCAGTTACTGACGGTGGCGGTTCCCCATTTTACCAAACTTCAAAAGGAAGGGGATAGTGGAAGGAAGAAATTAAATCAGTTTACGCGGGTGTTGACCATCCTGATCACAGCTGCACAATCGTACGGATATCTTCGCGCCACGATCATCAATGCGGATGCCGCTTACAATCCGGGATTATTCTTTATCGTTTCTTCGATGTTCATCATTGTGGCCGGGACCATGTTTTGCATGTGGCTGGGCGAACGGATCACGGATAAAGGAATTGGCAATGGGATCAGCATGCTGATCATGATCGGCATTGTGTCCAGGTTCCCCGCTGCGATCTATCAGGAAATTAATTCTAAAGGGATGGGCGGATTGCTGCTCGTTATCATGGAAGGTTTGGCGTTGTTCTTTGTGGTCGTGGGTGTAATCGCCTTGACTCAAGCCACACGCAAAATCCCCGTCCAATATGCAAAGCAAGTAGTCGGTAATAAACTGTATGGCGGCAAAAGGGATTTTATTCCTTTGAAGTTGAATTCTGCGGGCGTTATGCCGATCATCTTCGCCCAGGCGTTGATGTTTATTCCGCCGTTGCTGGCGAGCATTTGGAGAGATAGTGATCTGGGGGCGTATGTGGGGGCCACGTTTGCCGACTTCACTTCATGGCAGTACAACTTGTTGTTTGGATCGCTGATCCTGGTTTTTACATTTTTCTATACGGCGATTACCGTGCCTTCCAACGACATTGCGGACAATTTGAAAAGAAACGGTGGGTTTGTTCCGGGAATTAAACCCGGGAAACAAACGGCAGAGTTTATTGACAGTATTTTATCAAAAATCACATTACCGGGCGCCATTTTTCTGGCTGCCGTAGCAATCCTTCCGGCGTTTGCCGTCAAGGCGGGTATTACGCAAAATTTTGCCCAGTTCTACGGCGGTACTTCGCTTTTGATTTTGGTGGGGGTGGTGCTTGACACGCTCCAACAAATCGAAAGCTATTTGCTGATGAGGCATTACGAAGGAATGATGAAGTCTGGAAGGGTGAAAGGACGTTCTCAGTTTGCTGCGGCTTAAATTTTGAATGGTTCACTATAAGACGGCGGAGGATATTCAGGTTATCAAAGAAAGCGCCCGGGTATTAGGGAAGGCGCATGGGGAAGTAGCCAAGCGGGTAAAGCCGGGGGTGAAAACCAAGGAACTGGATAAGGTCGCCGAAGAATTTATACGTGACCATGGGGGTTCGCCCTCATTTAAGAATTATCACGGCTTTCCGGCCGCGTTGTGCATCTCAGTCAATGAAACGGTGGTGCACGGGTTTCCGGGAGACTATGAGTTGAAAGAACAAGACATCATTTCCGTTGATTGCGGAGTGCTGTATCATGGCTTTCACAGTGATTCGGCTTATACATACCCTTTACCGGGTGTGGGAGAGGAGGTATTAAAACTTCTCAACCGGACGTATGAGTCGCTTTTGATCGGGATTGAACAGGCGAAGGCTGGAAACCGGATTGGCGACATCGGTTTTGCAATCCAGAGCTATGTAGAAAAGTTCGGATACGGAGTAGTTCGTGAACTGGTAGGACATGGGGTTGGGAAAAGCCTTCACGAGGACCCGGAAGTGCCAAACTACGGAAAGCGGGGAAGGGGTGTTAAGATTGTTGCCGGGATGGTTTTTGCGATTGAACCGATGATCAATATGGGGACAAAGAATGTGGTTCAGGAGAAAGACGGGTGGACGATCCGCACGCAGGACAAAAAGCCATCTGCTCATTTTGAGCACATGGTGGCTGTTTACGAAGACAGAACAGAAATTTTGACAACACACGAGTATATAGAACAAAATTATTCGTACCAGTGGCGAAACAAAAGTCGATAGAACAAGATGGTACAATCCAGGAAGCATTGTCCAACGCAATGTTCCGGGTACAATTGGAGAACGGTCATGAGGTGTTGGCGCATATTTCAGGTAAGATGAGGATGAATTACATCCGCATCCTGCCGGGCGACAAAGTTAGATTGGAAATGTCGCCCTACGATTTAACGAAGGGTAGAATAACGTTTAGATATAAATAGTTATGAAGGTAAGAGCATCGATCAAGAAACGCAGCGCCGATTGCAAGATCATCCGGCGCAA
>JBGPGZ010000148.1:0-8829 GCA_041484175.1 Cyclobacteriaceae bacterium
AAATATCAACGTCCTCCAGGTCTGCCAACTGACTGATCGTCTCAAGTCCCTTGATGTTGCTATGCGTTGCGTGCAATGACCTTAGCACCTGCAGCCTTAAAAGTGGTGAGAGATCCGTAACGGCAGTTCCGGAAAAATCCAATTCTCTTAATCGAACAAATATTTTCAACGGAGACAAATCGTTGACGTCAGCGTCCTTAAAATGCAATTCATCCATTTCAACAAGGTGATGAAGGCTTTCCCTTCTCGAATTGGCGTCCTTCGAAATTTGTTTTTGAAACACCTCCTTCCAGCTCTCCGAAAGTCCGCTCCACCAGGTTTCCAATTCGCTGGTCTTATAGATCACAAGGGTGGCAGGGTTGGTCTTTAGAAATTCCTGAACCAGGCGATCACTAATACCCGTTCCGTCGGCATAGATCTTTTCAAGGCCGGTGAGCGGCTCAATGGATGAAATATGCGTGTGATCGGCTTGTAACAGTTTTAGTTTCTTAAAACGGCGCAGTACAGAAATATCTCTGACGGGCGTATCGCTGATATCCAGGAAATTAATCTCAGCGTGTTCGCCAAGCGGCGATAGATCGGTGATCCCCGTTTTGCCGGCAATAAGGATGCCCAATTTTTGGAGCTTATTCAGCGGCATCACATCCTGGATGTCTGTGTCACCCGCCACATTGATCGAGTCCAGGTTCGTCACTTTCGCAAGTTCGTCTTTGGTTGGGTTGGGCCCGATATGCGCCGACCGGCTAAAGACTTTCTGCCAGGCTCCCGGAAGTGCGTCCCACCAGCCTTTTAAATCGTCGGAATTGAAGACAACAAGAACTTGCGGGTTCGAAGCCATGAAGGCATCTGCCAACGGTCGGGTAATGCCGGTATGGTCGCAATAGATTTTCTTGAGATGCGAAAGGCTCTGTAACGGACGAAGATCTGAAATTGATGTGTGATTGACAGAGAGAACATTCAAGTTCACCATTTTGCCCAGCGCATGCAGGCCGGAGATGGCGGTACTGTCGGCATTCAGAATCACGACATTCTTAAGCGCTGCAACCGGACTCAGATCTACAATAAGCGTCTTTGAGACATTCAACTCCTCCAGTTTGACTAATGTTGCAATGGGTGCAAGATTCAGAATCCCAGTAGACTCCAGCTGCAGGTACTTTAACTCAGCAAGAAAAGTAAGAGGCGTAAAATCAGTAACGCCTGTTCCTTTTAACGACAGGTATTCCAGCTTCGGCATTTTTTGAACGACGCCGATGTCAATCACCGCCGTGTTGCCGAGGTTGAGTTTTGTTAGCTTATCGGCGTACCGCACGGCTGCTATGTCTGCGATTTTGGTGTCGGATAAATTTAGCTCCAGTAATTCGGTCAGATTCCGGATGGGGCTCAGGTCCGTTACGTTTGTTCCTGAAAGGTTAAGAACCTGGAGGGCCGTAAGCTGGCCCAATGGCGCGATGTTTTGGACATACCGGTTGTTGCTGATATCCAGCGCATCGATGGCGGTAATTCGTTTGATGTCGGAAAATTGCAAACTGTCGGGGAGGCTTAGCTTCACTTTGAATATCGACTGCCATGCGAAGGACAGTTGATTCCACCAGGTGGTCAGGGCCTCCTTTTCGCTGAATTCGTGCGTGTAAATGCTGACAATTTTGAGATCCTGATCGTCTGGGTTGAAGTTGATCTCAATAAACCGCGGGACAGTGTTATTGACCGATTTTCCTTCGATGGTAGTGCCTTTGAGATTTCTTGTCAGCGATACCTTGTAGAAAAGTTTCCTTTCGTCATTCCCTTCGCTCTCAATTTTTTCGATGTTAAATTCAAATTTTACATCGCTGAAGAAATAGTCAACGTCTTTCAAATAAGCAGGCGCGTCCTTGTTGGTGATGACATCCCTTTCTTCATCGAGGTCATCTTCAATCTGCACCTTCGCATCCCTGAATATTTTGGCGTAACTTTCTGTGACCAACACATCCTTGTCGCGCGCAGACGTGGTGCGGTCTCCAATGGTGTTAAGCTCAAATTCAAGAAAGGCCACCATGTCCCTTACTTTTTGCTCATGGTTGACGGAATCCGGTTTAGATTTCTCGGGTTTACTTATTTCAGGTGGGACTTTTTCGGACTTAACTTTGTCCTGGTTAACCTTTTCAGGTTTCGGTTTCTCCGTTTTAACGACTGCCGGTTTTGCTTTGACCGGCTTAACCTTAACGGGTTTCGCTTTCTGAGCAACGGCGCCTGCGACAAGCGTAAAGACCAGAAGCGCGGTGACAAGCCACCGCTTACCGCGTTTCATGATACAGGAACTTTCTTAGAAGATTATTTTCGGCCTCGTTATTTACCTTGACGAGGCTCGAGATCAGCCAGCCGGTATTGTAACCGGCCCTGTTGAATTCGGAGAGCTCAAAATACCACCCTTCCACCTGAAAAAAGTGGAATTTCACCTGATCGATGGTCTTGAATTGCAAATTTCTTTTTTTGACTTCAACCAGGAAAACAGACAGGTGGTCCGGGACAAATCGTTTTACCGTGAACTGGCTAAGACTGTCAATATTTTCAAATACTTTTCTGAAGCCCATAAAGTCCAACTCATGACTGAGGGGGTGAAGAAATTTACCCACTTTTGTGGTATCTCTTGCAAAGTAGGGCTCAAACAAGGCCGCGTGCACTTTGCTGATCACCCACTTGCTGCCTCCGTGATCTTTCTCCAATTCTGCGAATAAGGTGACCGGCTGATCTTTTCCACCCACCGTGAAGGTGGTCTGGACCTCCGCAAACCAATTGGTACCATGAAAATCCAGGAGCGCGGGCACCGATTTATCCAATACGTCGGCGGCAAATTTATTTTTCAGATCATTGCTGATACCGCTGTTGCCTTCATTGAATAAGATCTTGAGGTATTTCTTTCTCAGCTTAACGCTCCTGTACTGCTTATCCTTCGGATAGTAGCGCTCCCCTTTTTCATCCTCTTCTCCATTAAATCTTCTGAAAAACTGATTGACCTGTTTTGTTTGGGCGTAGAGCTTACTTTCATCCATATCGTTGACAAGCTGAGCCTGTAAACGAGGGGACAAAAATAAGATAATGAAGACGACAAGGACTCCGAATTTCATGGATGCGTTTCGCTCACCCGGATATCACCGAGCAGGACATCCCAGAACTCGACGATTCTCCCCGACATCTGGGTCTTTTTCCTATCCACGTAAATGGTAATATCTTTCTTGGTTGTATCCTTGTATTTCATTCCATCATCCGATTCTCCTTCAAATCGCTGATAGATCGTAACCACTCCAACGTACCGGCCATCCGGCTGTTTTTCAAGGTCACTGATATAGTGGATGTCATACCACTTGATTGAAACCCGGTCATAATTAAGCGCCATGAGCCGCTCAAAATACTTGCGTACTTTGAAGTACTTGATTTCTTTGTCCAGTAAAGACGAGACACCCATTTCGCTTTCAGGGACAAAAAGTTCTTCTGCGCGGTCCATAACGCGTGTTGCTTCCGAAAAGGGTGTCTTCTTGTTGCCGATCAATGCTATGTATTTGCTCAAATCCCTGACTTTCTCCAATGCGAGCGAGTCAATGGCCAGTTTTCTCTCCGGGCTTATGTCAGCACTTTGACCCAATAGGTTGGTAGTTATGAATAAACCGAAAAGGAGTGCGACCCAATATGTGCGATGAACCATGGTTGTGGATTTTAAGATTAGATTATTTCTGTTTTACCAGTTCTACTTCTTTGATCTTGCCTGAATCATCAAATAGAAGGGTTTCGATTTTATTGATACTTTTCTTCTGATCCTTGAGATAATTCAAGTACGCTTTGATGGTCGTAGGACGGTCATAGTCTTTTTGACCTCCTGAATTGCTGATAACAATAAGGACAGGCGTTTCCTCGGACGCAAACATCGTCAGTGCCTCCTGAATACTATTGTTGCCGGATGCTGCGTTGCCGGCGTTGGCGATCGCATTAAAATACTCATCGAGTTTTACATAAGGCATTCTCTCGGCCGCTTCGGCATCTTTCTTCGCGTTTTCCATGGCGGCCCTCCTCTTCGTGTCTTCATCTTTTTCCTTTTGAAGGGATGCCTGCTGTTCCGTATTGGCCTTCACTTTTGCGGGTGCTGATACTTCCATGGCTTTCTTCCGGGTCTTGCAACCAGCCGCCCCAATCATGAGCGCAACAACAATGACCAACACCGTGCGTCTAGACGTATTTCTAATAGAGTCCATCATTTTCTGATTCGTGCTTTTACTGTTTGTTTTCATAAATATTATTTATTCAAATAATCATGCCAAGCCTCTGCAAGAAGCCAGGCCAGGTTTGAGGGGATTTAACGAAGGAAAACTTATATTGTTGTCTATTGCAATAAATGGGCCAGGGTGCGCGATGATCGATTTCATAAATACAAAATGCCGCAAACGAATTGAAAATTCCAGCCTTCGAAAACCTCTTTGCTTGATCCCGAAGCTGTTGGCCGGGTAACAGAACTTTTTGGCGAATTGTCGGTCCGCTCGCAGACAATTTAGTGAAATTGATAAAGCCTTTCTGCGGCTATTGGATATTATCTTCTTTTTTTCTACCCGTTCGCCACGCTGGATTTTGGCTTTCAAATCTTTCATCCAATGATAACGCATTGATTCACCATAAAGTCAAATTGGCATTGAATCTTGATTATGTTCACTTAATCAGGAGGTTATGCTGAAAGATATTAACCCAAGTTCATTCATCTGGTCGCCCGAGATCGCGGCTTTTTAACCGACCGATTTCGATATCACAAATTATTTGTTGTTTTGTTTTGCTTTGGGATAGAAAATGCAAAACATGGCAACGATTGCGGCCCCTGGGCTCATTGTCTATCGCCGGCTTCACCAGCAACGGATCCTGGCCTCAGGCTGCAAGACACCCGGCGATGTTGCGGTACGATGAGTATATCGTGGCCTATAAAGACCGGAGCATCGTCCTTGATGCCGCTCACGTCGAGCAGGCGAGAAATGGCATCTTTAACCCAGTGATCTTAGTAGAAGTATCAGGTTCGTAGTTAAGTAGTTACCGAGCCGGTAGGTTTCATTCGCAATTTGCAATTTACTGTTGCCTGGTAAGTCGCACGAACCAAAAAATAAAATGTCATGCCGGGCACGCACGATAGAGGCAACAAAGGATAAGCGATATTTGACCCGGCACCCCGTGGAAGCCGCACCAACAGCATTTCATAGTGCCTTCTCTACGCTGCTGTCCACTGGATCCCGGGTCGGAGCCCGGGATGACATTTCATAGGTGGTGGGTGCTGTGTCTTTCGCGAGTTACTTCAAAACTTCTAAAAGTTGTATCTTTGAAAGGCCCGCCTTTCAAAGAACATTTCTATTCTGAGAATTAAATGAGTCTAAGATTTTTCAAAAAATACTGAGTCATGAAAAGGAACTTCAATTACCTGCGTCACGCTCATCTGTTTTACCTATTTATTGTTGTACTGGCGGTGGCGGCAGGATGTCGTGACAGACCACAACCCATTGCGAAGACAGAGGCAGAAAAAGCCCTCTCTACTTTTGAGATCGCACCGGGATTCAAGATTGAGTTGCTTGCCGCTGAGCCACTGCTCGGCGATCCCGTCGACATGGAGATCGACGAATACGGCCGGCTTTATGTCGTGGAGATGTTTGGATACCCGCTTGACAAACGAGGCACCGGCCAGGTAAAATTGCTCACCGACAGCGATGGAGACGGGAAAATGGATAAGAGCACCGTCTTTGCGGATGGGTTCGTGCTGCCCAACAGCGTCATGCGCTGGAAGAATGGCGTACTGGTGACCGATGCACCGTATGTACTCTACCTCGAGGATTCCGACGGCGACGGCAAGGCAGAAATCAGAGACACTTTGCTGACCGGTTTTGCGTTGTCAAACCCGCAACACAATCTGAACAGCCCTGTACTGGGCGTGGACAATTGGATATACCTGGCTCATGAAGGGGCCGTGTCAACGGATACCTATGCAAAAGAATTTGGCGATCCCGGCGACGACATCTATTTCCCGGGGCATCCAAAAAGTCCACGGCTGGGCCGCAATGCGGATGGACGCTCCGTTCGCTTTCGCCCGGATCAACTTGAACTTGAAGAGACTGCAACGAGCACGCAGTTTGGTCAAAGTTTTGATGCCTGGGGCCATCATTTTCTTGTTCGCAATTCCGAACATATTCTTCAGGAAGTATTGGCGGCAACTTACCTGAGCCGCAATCCAAATTTGCTGATTTCGGATGCAAGCGAAATCGTATCCGATCATGGTAATGCGGCCGAAGTATTTCCGATCACCCAAAATCCGGAGCACCAACTCCTGACCGACGTTGGCGCGATTACGTCTGCATGCGGGATAACATCCTATTTGGGTGGAGCCTTTCCTCCTCCGTATGACGGGAATATTACATTTGTCGCGGAACCCGTTAGCAATCTGGTGCACGTTGATCAGTTAAAGGATGACGGCGCAACGTTTATCGCCAGCCGCTTCGAGCCGCACAAGGAATTTCTGGCCTCCACTGATTTCAGGTTCCGGCCTGTAAACATGTATGTCGGACCCGATGGAGCGCTTTATGTCGTTGATTTCTACCGGCAGATCATTGAGCATCCCGAATGGATGGGCGAAGAGGTTGTTAAATCAGGCGAACTCTATAACGACTCGGATAAAGGACGGATTTATCGTATTACGGCAACCGGCGCGAAACCTGCAGACTGGACAAAGGGTCTTAAGCTGGGCAACGATACCAATGAGCAATTGGTAGAGAAACTGGCAAGTCCGAATGCATGGTGGAGGCAGAACGCACAGCGTTTGTTAGTAGACCGTGCGAGCAAGCAAGCCGTTCCCGCGCTAAACAAAATGGCGATAAATACCAGTGCTCCATTGGGCCGGCTTCACGCATTGTGGACGCTGGAGGGCATTGGAGAGCTCAAACCCGAATTGATTCAGCAAGCCTTGAAGGATTCTGTCGCCGGCATCCGTGAGAATGCAATCAAGCTTGCCGAACTTCACTTAACTGCGTCCCCCGATCTGGTGAAGGCACTGTTGCCTTTGCAAACGGACATTAACGCGAAAGTGAGGTTTCAATTGCTCTGTACACTGGGGTCTATTAAGACACCACAAGCCGCTGAGGCCCGCCACAAGCTTCTGTTTAAAGACATCAGCGACAAATGGGTTCAGTTTGCCGCTCTATCCGCTTCTTCTTCGCAAACTGCTCCATTGCTGAAGGATGTGATTGACCATTTTCAAAAAGACGTTCCGGCTTATGCCTCTCTCATTGAGCGGCTAACCACCATGGTTGGAGCCAGTGGAGAACCTGGACCAATACATCAGCTGATTCAAAAAGCAAGCCAGGCCGGACCAGAGGATCAGCGATACTGGCAAGCTCCGATCCTGGAAGGTCTCGCTGAAGGGATGAAGACAAAAAAGCAATCTACTTCGGTTTTTGGTATGGAGGAAAATAAACTGATACAGGTATTCTTTGACCATCCTTCAAGTCAGGTGCGGAAGGCGGCCCTGGGCCTTTTGAAAGTAATAGGGATCAGGAACGAACATCAAGCGAAACTGGCCATAGAAAGAGCTGTGAAAATAGCCGGTGACTCCAAACAGGCCGATGATAAAAGAGCCGAGTCTATCGATTTTATTGCGCTGCGAAACGCCACGCCGCATGCCGCTTTGCTAAAGAAATTAATTGACCCTCATGAAGAACTGTCGATCCAGCTGGCAGCATTGCGCACGCTCAGTTCTATACCTGACACTACGGTGTGTGCCTATGTTTTGCAGCAATGGACCGTACTGACCCCCGAAATAAGAGACGCGGCGATCGGTACTTTTTTGGTGGATCATAATCCAGCGCGGAACGTCCTGTTATTGGATGCATTGGAGTCAGGCAAGATCCAGGCAACCAGTCTCAGCTGGGGTCAAAAAGTTGGCCTCATGAATCAGCGCGATGTCAAGCTTCGGGACCGCTCCCGGGCCATCCTTACGAAAAACATTGACAAGGAAGTCAACAAAGCATATCAGCGCGCCATGGACTTGAAAGGAGACGTCATCAATGGAAAGGCGATATATGAACAAAGCTGCGCTCTTTGTCACCAGCTCCGGGGCAAGATGGGCGTAACGCTGGGTCCGGATCTGGCCACTATTCACAACTGGTCGCCCGACGCGATCATGTCAAATATACTGGCACCCAATCTCTCGATATCGAGCGGCTTTGATCTTTGGGAGGTCGAATTGAAGAATGGCGAGACGGCGCAGGGTATCATTGCCGCAGAGACCCCGGCTGCCATAACGATCCGAAATGTGGGAAGTGTGGAGAAGACAATCAACCGGAATGGTATCAAGTCACTCAAAGCCCTTAACATGTCTATCATGCCTACCGGATTGGAAAAGCAAATAGACCTGCAGCAGATGGCGGACTTGTTGGCATTCTTGAAACAAAACAAATAGAGTATGAGCTGCTTTCGAGAATTTTGTAGAAGGGACCCGGTGAATTTTTAGTGACTTTGTGTCTTGGCGGCAAGATGCCGTTGTTTTTCATTGGGGGAATCAAGAAATGAAGATTGTTATCCTGGTCATCAATTTTTTGAGACCACAAAGTATCCCGAAAAGCAGGGCCTATGTTTTTATGTTAATAACCCTTCAGGTAAGTTCAGGGCTGAAGCCCATCTGAGATCGTTTACCAGTAACCCCGGCCTTAAGGCCGGGGTTAAATGCAAGGTTATTGATAAGGGCTTTAGCCCTGATAAGCGAACGCTGGTTAACTAAGCAGACGGAATGAGTCATATAGTAGACACAAAGGCCTGACATTGGAGTGAAGGCAAAACAGAAAAAAA